>DAOVLD010000223.1 GCA_030631445.1 Bacteroidota bacterium | reverse complement strand
CGGTTAGTCCCGGGAGATATTGTTGACATCCGGATAAATAAGAAGCGAAAAAAATATCTTGAAGGATATCCTGTAAAATTTCACAGGTATTCTGCAATGAGGACAGAACCATACTGTATTCATTTCGGAACGTGTGGCGGCTGCAAGTGGCAAAACCTGCCTTATGAAGAGCAGTTGAAATACAAACAAAAACAAGTATATGATCAGCTTCACAGAATAGGAAAGATACCCTCCCTCCAGCTTGAAAAAATGAGCAATATTCTTCCCTCAGAGAAAACAAAATATTACCGCAACAAACTTGAATATACCTTCTCTAATAATCGCTGGCTCACCAGGGAAGAGATAAACTCAGGAAAAGAATTTCCTGACATGGATGCACTGGGATTTCATGTGCCGGGGATGTTCGATAAGGTAATAGATCTTACTGAGTGTTATCACCAGCCTTCTCCATCGAACGAGATCCGTAATGCAGTGCGGGAATTTTCAAAACAAAACGGACTAAGTTTTTTCGATATAAGAAAACAGACTGGCTTACTAAGGAACCTGATCATCCGCAATACCTCTTCCGACCAATGGATGGTTATTATTTCTTTCTTTTACGAAGACAAAGAAAAACGTGAAGCTATTCTTGAACATATTTCACATAGCTTCCCAAACCTTACTTCACTAATGTATGTGATCAATTCCAAAAAAAATGATACAATAACCGATCAGGATATTAAGCTATTCAAAGGGAAAGACCATATTATTGAAAAGATGGAGGGACTAAAATTCAAAGTAGGTCCGAAATCATTTTACCAGACAAATTCAGCACAAGCTTATGAATTGTACAAAACAGTAAGAAAATTCGCTAATCTTCAAGGCAGTGAGCTGGTATATGACTTGTACACAGGCACAGGAACCATTGCCTGTTTTATTTCATCAGGCGCCGGACATGTTATTGGTATTGAATCCGTTCCTGAAGCTATTGAAGATGCCGGAAAAAACTCACAATTGAATGGAATTGATAATATAGATTTTTATACCGGAGATATCAAAGACATATTTAACAATGAGTTTATTACAGAAAACGGAAAACCTGATGTAATAATACTCGACCCACCCCGTGCAGGTGTTCACAAAGATGTAATTCGAAATATCCAACTGGCTTCACCTGAAAAGATAATATATGTAAGCTGTAATCCTGCTACACAGGCGCGAGACATCAATTTTTTGCTGGAAGATTATGAAGTGTCGGAAATACAGCCTGTAGATATGTTCCCCCAGACCCATCATGTTGAAAATATTGTTCTGTTGAATAGGAAATAAGCTGTTACGAGTTTCGTGTTACGGGTTACGGGTTCTTCAACATCAAAACTCTTCATTCTTCCTCTTCGCACTCAGCTCTTCGCCTACTTACTTCTTCACAATGCTCCGTTCGGAGCTTTTTCTTCCGGATGATCCTTTTTAAAATTAACCCAGTATTGCTTAACGGATGACTTAATATCCCTGTTAAGCATCCATAATCCTAGCAGGTTTGGGGCCGTCATCAAAACAATGGTGATATAAGACAAAGCCCAAACAATTGTAGTATCGACAAATGATGCTAAGAAAAATGCCAGAACATAAACAAGCCTGTAATAAATTACATATTTTGTTCCAACAAGGAAGGTAACAGCCCTGTCTCCATAATATGACCAGGCTATAGCTGTTGAAAACGCAAATAAAAGTAATCCTATTGATACAATGTATTTTCCGAAATCACCCAGTATACTTCTTTTATATGCTTCTGTTGTAAGCGGAGCACTGTGCATCAACGATTTACCTTCAATTATAACACCAGACTCGTCTGTCTTAACTACGCCTTTCACAACCGGGATTGATCCTGAATATTTTTCATCATCCTTATAAAAAACCATATCTTCGGCAATACTTCTTGCATGTATGAATGTAACATCACTGATCATTTCACCATTCACAATATTTAACTGTCCGGTAAATAAAGGAAGAGTTTCTTTTTTACCAAGATGAAGCGATAACTTTTTTTTATCAGCATCTTTTCCGTCATCATAAACCTGTGCAAGAACCTGCATATCCGCATTTTGAAAACGGTTTTGCAGCTTTTCTTTCCATACACCTGATGATAATAAAACAAGACCTGTTAACATACAAATAATTATAGTATCAATAAAAGGTCCAAGAAGTGCAACCATCCCTTCAGCAACCGGTTCCTGAGTTCGTGCTGCAGCGTGTGCAATAGATGCAGAACCCTGACCAGCCTCATTTGAAAATAAACCCCGGTTCACACCCTGATTAAAAACAAAAGCAAAGCTTGCCCCTAAAAATCCGCCGGTAATAGCTGCTCCTGAAAAAGCACCCTGGAAAATAGAAATGAATGATGGAATTATGTTCTGATAATTTGTTGCAATAACTAAAATGGCACCCAGAAAATATATGATAGCCATACCGGGAACAAGCTTTGATGTTACCTTTGCAATACGCTTAATCCCTCCAACAATAACAAGACCAAGCAATACAGCCAGGATAGCTCCGGTTATAATATGTTTCAAACCGAAAGTAGTGAATATTGAATTGGATATACTGTTTATTTGAGGCAAGCTGCCTGTACCGAACGACGACAATATTGTTCCAATGGCAAAGAAAACGCCCAACATAGTACCTGTTTTAATAATTGTGCCATTCTTCAATTTTATATTCAACCGTTTTTTCATATAATACATCGGACCACCGGATATTGACCCGTCAGGAAGAATATCCCTGTATTTATGAGATATGGTTATCTCAACAAGTTTGGTGGTCATTCCCAATATAGCAGTGATCAGCATCCAGAATAAGCCTGCCGGTCCTCCCAGGTGAACAGCAAGCGCCACACCTGCGATATTACCGGTACCTATAGTTCCTGAAAGAGCAGTTGTCAACGCCTGGAAGTGGGATGCATCACCAACATCTTCTTTCTTTTCAAATTTACCTTTAACTACCTTGATAGCATGCCAGAAATATCTGACCTGTGGGAATTTCAAATAAATGGTGAAGAAAAGACCTGTTCCTAACAAAAGAAATACAAACCACTGACTACCACCTATATAGTTATGGAGCGTTTCGAGAAATTCTTTAACTTGTTGCATAGGGAAAAAATTAAAGAAACAAAAATAACAATTCCACAGGAAGTTAAAAGTCAAATTTTATGTTTTCTGTTAATTAGAGCCAGTCGGCAGTCGGCCCGTCCGACCAGAGTCATCCGGGCGGGCAGTCGGCAGTCAGCAGTCAGCAATAGGCAACTCGCAACATTTTAGACTTTTCCTCATCTCCTCATTACCTCATTACCCCATTTCCTCATTTCTTCCTTTCTTCATCTCCTCATCACCTCATTACCTTATTCCCTCATTTCTTCCTTTCTTCATTTCCTCATTTAATCATTCACTCATTTAATCATTTAATCATTTTGGCACAATTAATGTAATATTTATTATGAGATTCATTCAATAAACAAAATGGTTATGAAACGGATAGATGACAACGACTTTTTTTTCCAGGAAAGATTCCGGATAGCCAACGATTATATTCAGAAAATTGTTGAATTGAAGAGAGTCAGAACTCCTGATGCAGTTCAAAAAATATTTGATTTAAAGCGTATTATTCGCAGCCTTTACGGATTATACTAAAAGGGCTACTCTTACCATTTTACCTGAGTCGGTTATAAAAGCAAGCTTTTGACGCTCTTTCATCCAATATAAAACCTGATCGCCTTCGGCGTCAGGTCTTTTTTTGTTTGTCGGGGTAGCAGGATT
>DAOVLD010000045.1 GCA_030631445.1 Bacteroidota bacterium | reverse complement strand
ATAACTGAAACAATATTTGAAAGTAATCCGTCAGATCTTGAGTAATGTTTTTTAATACTGTCTTTTTCAACGACAAAAACACCCGAAGTGGTTCCTATCCAGATATTACCATTTAAATCTTCAGCCATTGTTTTAGGTACAAGTTCATTTTCCGGGCTAATTCTTATAAAAGTGTCCCTTTTGGCTACATATTTTGTAAGTCCGTTTTTTGCTTCAGATCCAATCCACATATTATCATTTGAATCAAGCAGCAATGCCGTAATATGGTTCCCGGCAAGTCCGTAAATCTGAGTATATGTCTTCCCTTCACCTTTATCATTATCCCATACAAGAAGCCTGTCATTTGCACCAATCCATATTCTGTTTTTATTATCAATTTCCAGTGCATTTACAATACGATCAATAGGCAGCAATTGGTTGAGGTAAGAATCGAAAATAAATTTTTCTTCGTCAATCAGATATTGAAAAACACCTCCTCCATTCGAACCTATCCAAAGGTTATTTTCCAGATCTTCTTTTATAAACCGGATCTTGTTATCTATCATGTTCTTTTCCCGGTTGAGAATACGGATTTTTTCTTTTCCGGATTTTGAAGGATCGAAAACGCAGATCCCCTTATTTGTTCCAAACCAGAAAGTCCCTTTTTTATCCTGTTGAATAGCCCAAACATTTTTGTCAGGTAATCCTTCTTCAGGCATGATGGTGATAAAACTTTCTCCTTTGAAAATAGACAATCCATGATACTGGCTTGCAATAACTATATTTCCTTCCCTGTCTTCTATGATACATTGTATATAACTTGCATTCAGTCCATTATCAGTTGTGAAATTTGTCATCTTTTCTCCCGAGAAACGAGTAATACCACCCCCCCAGGTTCCTACCCAGATATTTCCCTGACTATCTTCAGCGATATAGCTGATCCAGTTTTTTGCCAGGCCGTCTCTCTTATCATAGATAACCATTTTTTCCTGGTCAGTAAGATATTTATATAACCCGCCATTATATGTTCCAAACCATAAATTCCCGTTTGAGTCTTCAAACATTATAGTTTTCATCCAGTATTTTGTCAAATCCGGAAGAAGGTAATTATCAAATTTATTATCAGTTTTATTAAACTTCTTAATACCAACATCTGTTAAGCAATAAAATGTACCGTCCCTGGTAAGAAGAGAGTTAAAAATTTTATTGCTTAAACCATCTTTTCCCCTGAATACTTCAATTAAGATTTGATCAATTTCATCAAATGGATTCTTCAGAAGAATTGCTCCGTTCCCTGCGGTTGTGAACCAAATTTGACCTGTTGAAGTTTCAGTGATTGATGTAATATCAGAATGGAGTTGAATAGAATCCAGTTTAAGTATTTCAAACTTTGTTCCATCATAACGAGAAATTCCTCCATCAAGGTGTCCTAACCACAAATTGGCTCTTGAATCAGTAAAAACGGTAAACACTCCTTTAGGTGCAAGTCCATTCTCTGATGTAAAATTTTCAAAATTTATCCCATCAAAACGAGAAACTCCCCCGGCTGTTCCCAGCCAGATATAATCATTTTGATCCTGTAGTAAAGAATATACTTTCGAAGAATTCAATCCATCTTCAACACTATAGCTATCAAAATAGTATGATTGAGATTGAAGAATTAATGGTATTAATATCAGAAGTGAAAAAAAAAATATCCGTTTTAAGCAACGAATATTTTTCCCGGACAGAGAAATAGAAAGGGCCATTGTATTATTATTTATGAGCTTTGAATAAAATTAACCTGCATTATTTATGCAGAAGATAAAAGTAAAAAGTAAAAAGTAAAAAGTGAATTATTTGCATAGAAAATTCAGATTACTTTTTTATAGAAAAGCTAATAGCCTATCAAACATATTATGATATTGGTACTTTTGTCTTTGTCCTTTTATCTTTTATCTTTTTGATTAATTTGTGAACCGGAACGAAGTGGAGTTCATCGAAGGTAATTAATCATGGTAAATTTATTGTTATTTCAGTATAAAGAAAAAGGTGCCGTTTTCATCTTCTAATCCGGCAATTTTTCCAAATTTGGGTCGTTGCTGGTTGTTTTTTATCACAGCAATAGTTACCTGGGAAACAATATTTTCAATTGGAATACAAGCGTTAGGGTTATTAGCCAGCGAATTAGCAAAAGTTCTGGTAAATTGAGAGTTATCTATTGCAAGCTCATAACCTGCAGATGAAAAAACCTGTGAGGATTTGGACCTGGTGTCTTTCCAGTTATCACAACTCCTATCGGATGGTATTGACCGCATAGCCTGGTAAAATGTAGGTCCTGATTCACAAGCATCAGTTACAACCAGTGTATGTGTTAATGAACTTGAATAAGATTGCATAGCTGCTTTAAGGGTATTAATATTATAATATGTAAACTCATCATCACGCTGAGCGTCAACAGGTATCCAGTAACCTGTTTCGTTAACAAATTTTCCATGACCGGCATACCAGACGAGAAGAGAATTAACCCGGTTGCTACGAAGTAAGTCGCGGAGTTCAATAGAAAAGAATTTTTCCAATTCTTCCTTGGTCATATTCTGCTTGGTAATAATATTATGGATTTGGTATTTAGCAAAGGATGCTTTCATCAGACTGATATCTTTTACCGGTCCTTCAAGACTGGCAAATACTTCATACTTTGAATTTTCAATGAAAACAACCCAGGTTTTCCCCATTGGATTATCTTCTGAAAGTAAAGCCGCTTCCCTGTTTAATGTAAACTCTTTCTCAACCCTGTTTCCAAACATGTCCTCAGCTACAACAGTAAATTTATTCTTATTCATAATGTCTATGTTAGCTGAAAATTTTGGATTTTCAACATCCATGCGGTAACTGGCAGTAACTCCTTCAATAAATATGGATCTAATATGACTTTCATCCGTTATTTGCCCTTCAATATACAAGGTGGGATCATTACTTTCAAGATAAATAAGATTATTGTCTGATGCATATGGAGCAATAATTTTAACTCGCGGGGGATTAACTTCAGTGCGTTTAATTGGGAAAATCCCGGTTTGTTTATTATCATATATATCGAGAGCAGTGATAACAAGTTCATCGAAACCCCTTATATCAACATCTGTTATAAATTCATAATGATTATCTTTTTTCTCAAAACGAACATCCTTGTCGTTAATTTTCAAATAGTCCAAATCACTTTCATCCCACACTTTACCTTTTAAAAGAACAGTTTCTTTATCACCGGGTAACTCAAGGATAGTTCCACTTTTCGGCTCAGGATCAACAATAATAATTTCCGGTTTGTCATTTTCCCTGTTTATTTCAAATAATCTTGCTTTAGTTGCATCCAGTAATTTTTTTGCATCAACGTTATATTCAGATAGTTGGGTAATAGTTTCATAATCTTTAGCAGCGGATGTAAAATTCATTGAATGTTCATACGATTTGGCTCTGGCAAAATAATAATCAGGGTTTTCTTCGTCAAGTGAAATGGCAACTGAATAGTCATTTACAGCATTAAGGTGTTGGTTAAATTGCTGGTAATAACTTCCACGGAGTGCGTACCATTTAGGATTGTCAGTGTCTAAAATAATTATTCTTGAGATGTCATTTATCGCATTAGGATATTCAAGTTCTTTAACATACAAATCACTTCTGATATGATAAGCCCTGATATTTTTTTTATCCAGATTAAGTACGTGATTACAATGTGTCATAGCCTTATCCAATTGTTCGCGGTTTCGACATAAATCAGCGAGGTCGAGATGAGCCAAAACAAAATATCTGCTTTTTGAGATTGATTTATTAAAGAATTTTTCGGCTTTATCAAATTCTTCAAGTTTTACTGATATAACTCCCATGTAGTAATTGTTAAGGGAATTATCTTTTATTACCAGGGCAGTATCAGCAACTTCCCGGGCCCTCTCGAATCTCTCCAGTGCAAGAAGGGTTTTTATTTTTTCCTGGTATGGAGCCAGCTCCCTTTTTGATAATTTTGTAGCTCTATTCAGAGCCCCCAATGCCAGGTTATATTTACCTGCCTCGTTATAACATCTGCCAAGGAAGTAAAATAGTTCTTTGTTTTTGGGTTCAAAAACAACAGCTTTACTGAAATCTTCAATAGCAGCATCTTTGTTTCCGGCTTTATCATATAATTTGCCTCTTTTAACATAAGCTTTTGTGTAATCAGGATCAACTTCAATAGCCTTTGTAAATTCGTCAATAGCAAATTCAAATTTCTTTGATTCAATAAAATCTACCCCGGCTTTATAATGTCTTTTGGCACTTTGTCCTTTTACATTCATAGAAAGTAAAAGGGAAACAATTAAAATACCAGTTAAAAAACTACCTTTTTTTGCTTTCATCTTTTGTGTTTTCATAAGACAACTCTCCTTTATCAATTTCTAGTTATCAAATATACGCAATATTATAAAAAAAGTCAAGAACCTTACCAAACTCGAATATTTATTTATATACGGGAATTCACTCACTTTGTTTCTCTATTTAATGTTTATTTGCGTTGCAGGTATTATTTTATCAGGCTAAATTGAAGATTTTCTAATTTTTGGGTCATAGCCTTAGCCTCAACCTATAAATAAAACATTGAATTTCAAATTTTATAGGTTATTTATATTTATTGATTTTATGATCAATTCACGAAGCTATATTCTTTATTAAACTATGTTCTTACCTTTGGATTATGATATTTTCTTCATTAACAAATATTGGTGAGTTATCATCAAAATTTAAAAGAGAATTAAAGGAACAATACTCATTACCTGAATTACAGAATTTCCTTTATCTTATTTTTCAAAACCTGATGGAACTCTCAAAAACAGATATTCATATCAATCCGGGAAAGGAAATCCCGGATCATTTTATGATTAAGATTAACGAAATCATCAATGAATTAAAAGAATACAAACCTATTCAGTATATTCTCGGTGAAACAGAATTTTATGGTTGTGATATTAAAATAGATCAAAATACTCTTATTCCCAGGCCTGAAACCGAGGAACTGGTAAGATGGATACTTGATGAGACAGACGGGGACAGATGTAAAATTATTGATATTGGAACTGGTAGCGGATGTATTGCTGTTGCACTTGCTAAAAACAATATATCTGCAAAGGTATTTGCGTCCGATAACTCTGAAGAAGCGCTAAAAGTTGCCAGAGAAAATGCCGGAATAAATAATACTGATATAACCTTTTTTCATTTCAATATTAACTTACCTGAGACTTCAGAAATATTGGGTCTTTATGATCTTATTGTAAGTAACCCGCCCTATGTTACCGAATCTGAAAAGAGACAAATGAAAAAAAACGTCCTAAAATATGAACCACATGATGCACTATTTGTTCCCGATAGTAACCCGTTGATTTTCTTCAGGGCTATCCTTGAATTTGCTGAGTCAAAACTCCAACCGGGAGGGAATATATTTTTTGAAATAAACGAACGTTTTGGAAAACAAATGATCCAACTACTGGAAAAATTCAATTATCACCATATTATTCTTCGTAAGGATATCAATAATAAGGACAGGATGATAAAAGGAACAAAAAAATAAAAAAATGTCTGTTGAACAACAAAATAAGCAATACCTGGCAGCACTTGATAAAGCTCAAAATTTTTGCAGTAAACAAGAAACCTGTATTTCCGGAATAAGGAAAAAACTGGATCAATGGGGTATCAATCCTGCATATCATGAGAAGATACTAAAGGATTTGGAGGCTGAAAAATTCATTGATGAAACCAGGTACGCCAGTCTGTTTGTTAAGGAAAAGTTCAGGTTTAATCAATGGGGTATAATAAAGATACGCCATGCACTGAAATTAAAGCAAATAACTGAAAATATTATAAATAAAGCCATCAATATTATCCCTGATGATGAATATATCAGAACACTTGAAAAAATTATGATGCTAA
Source organism: Bacteroidota bacterium (assembly GCA_030631445.1). Classification (GTDB taxonomy): domain Bacteria; phylum Bacteroidota; class Bacteroidia; order Bacteroidales; family VadinHA17; genus JADFUQ01. Next base: position 3,580 of record DAOVLD010000045.1, on the reverse strand, counting down.
AACTTAGGAATATGAAAGCAGGGAATAAATTTGAACAAAAGGGAAAACTTTACCGCCATGCTGCAAGTAAAGGTTATGAAAATGACAAAATTATGCAGGTTATTAATAGTATTCTTGGTCAGTAAATTCCATTCCGGGTAAAAAAATAACAAGGTAATTAAATTGTAAGGTGCATTTTTCTTAATTTTGTTTTTCTGAATCTAAATTTGTAAAAAACAAACCAAATGATAAATCAGGAACAAGTAAACGAGTTAGCCAAACGCCGGGATGCGTTAAGGAGGCATCTTTGACATTGATAATCTGAGAAAAGAGGTTGCTGAAAAAGAAAAAATTACACAGGCACCTGATTTCTGGAACGACTCTTCTAAGGCGGAAAAACAGCTTAAAGAAATCGCAGGTTTAAAAAGCTGGATTACTGATTATGAGGAGCTTGAAACAGGGCATGATGATCTCACTGTACTTTTTGATTTCCATAGTGAAGGTGAGGCTACTGATGAAGAGGTTGAACTACAGTATAAAAATGTTCTGAGATTTATTGAAAACCTAGAATTGAAAAACATGCTCCGGAAAGAAGAAGATAAACTGGGAGCAATAGTTAAAATAAATCCAGGGGCAGGTGGAACTGAAGGACTGGATTGGGCAGAGATGCTTATGCGTATGTATATACGCTGGGGTGAACGGAATAAATACAAGGTAAAGGAGCTTTATTATCTGCCTGGAGATGAGGCAGGAGTAAAAACAGTAACGCTGGAATTTGTGGGCGATTTTGCCTATGGGTACCTGAAAAGTGAAAGCGGGGTGCATCGGCTTGTAAGAATTTCGCCCTTTAATGCTCAAGGGAAACGGCAAACCACTTTTGCTTCTGTTTTCGTTTCTCCCGCAGTTGATGATGATATCGAGATTGAGATTAATCCTGGTGATATTAAATGGGAAACATTCAGGGCAAGCGGAGCAGGAGGTCAGAATGTAAATAAAGTTGAAACGGCTGTTCGTTTGCGACACCAACCTTCTGGTATTGTGGTTGAAAACCAGGAAACGCGGTCACAACAAACAAACAAAGATAATGCTTTACGACTTCTGAAATCACATCTGTATGAACTGGAACTGAGAAAAAGACAGGAAGAAAAAGCAAAAATCGAAGGTGCGAAGAAGAAAATTGAATGGGGTTCACAGATCAGAAGTTATGTATTGCATCCATATAAAATGGTTAAGGACCTGAGAACATCACACGAAACATCTAATGTGCAAGGAGTTCTTGATGGTGATCTGAATGAATTAATAAAAACTTATCTGATGGAATTTGGAGGAAAAATTTAGTTTATATAAGAACCAAAATGCAAATAGCAAATTCCAATTATCAAATAACAAATAACAAATAAATTCCAAATAACAAAAATTCAAAACGGAATTAACCGATATATTGTTTTGGAGCCTTTCTTTTTTTGAACATTGGGATTTGATATTTATTTGCAATTTGGTGCTTGTCTTTTGTAATTTTTATATTTAGTTAAACTGAATATCAAACAATGATTACCTTCGGTGAGATCGCCCCGATAGCTATCGGGGCTAAGTTGACGATTTTAGATTTCAGATTTTCAACCACTTCGCAAATCGTTAATCGGTGTCCCCCCGACACTTTGTGTTCGGGGCAGGCTTTGTTCTTAAATCAAATTTTCCTTACTTTATAGACGGCCTCTATATAGTAGGACAGTAATTTTACCTTGTTAGAAAACATATTATTAATAATGATTATTTCCTATTTTAGTAATCTTAATTATTTACAGTAATCTGATTATATAACCATTATTCAAAATATTAATCCACAAAATAATAAAATTATGGAATACCGTATCGAAAAAGACACAATGGGTGAAGTTAAAGTCCCTGCTGATAAGTACTGGGGGGCTCAAACCCAAAGATCAAGAGACAATTTTAAGATTGGTATAGGCACCATGCCGGATGAAATTATATGGGCATTTGGTGTTTTGAAAAAGGCTGCTGCAATGACCAATATGAAGCTTGGTAAGTTATCTGAAGAAAAGGCAAAACTTATTGGCCAGGTTTGTGATGAAATAATGGAGGGTAAATTAGATGAACATTTCCCATTGGTAGTTTGGCAAACCGGATCGGGAACACAGTCTAACATGAATGCAAATGAAGTAATTGCAAATCGTGCTCATGTATTACGCGGTGGGAAATTAGATGACGAGGAAAAATTCATTCACCCTAATGACGATGTGAATAAATCACAATCATCCAACGACACATTTCCCACGGCAATGCATATTGCCGCTTATAAAAAGATTGTTGAAGTAACTATACCCGGTATTAAAAAGTTAAAAGATGCTCTGGCAAAGAAATCGGAAGAATTTAAAGATATTATTAAAACTGGCAGAACCCACCTGATGGATGCTACTCCCTTAACTTTGGGGCAGGAATTTTCTGCATATGTGTATCAATTGGAACTTGGACTTAAATCCATAAATTGTATCCTTGAGAATGTTTTAAGACTGGCACTGGGAGGAACCGCTGTTGGAACAGGGCTTAATGCCCCTAAAGGATTTGATGTGTTAGCTGCTAAAAATATTGCTGAAATTACCGGTTATCCATTCGTAACATCACCTAATAAATTTGCTTGTTTGGCTGCTCATTGTCCTGTTGTTGAAACATCCGGAGCATTGAAAAATGTTGCTGTAAGCATTATGAAAATTGCAAATGACACAAGATTTTTAGGATCAGGACCGCGATGTGGAATTGGAGAAATCAATCTTCCGGCGAATGAACCAGGTTCCTCTATTATGCCGGGTAAAGTAAATCCTACGCAAAATGAGGCCATTACAATGGTCTGCTGCCAGGTAGTTGGGAATGATACAGCTATAAACATAGCCGGAATGCAGGGACATTTTCAACTTAACGTATTTAAACCGGTAATGATTCATAACCTTCTAGAATCTGCAACATTATTAGGGGATGCATGTGTTTCATTTTGTGATAATTGCGTCGTGGGTATTACACCAAACTTAGCAAACATCAAAAAGCATCTTGAAAATTCTCTAATGCTGGTTACTGCACTTAATCCTCATATTGGTTATGAAAATTCAGCGAAAATAGCTAAAAAAGCTCATGCCGAAGGAACAACACTTAAAGAGGCTGCGCTTGAACTTGGATTGGTTACTGAAGAACAATTCGATGAATGGGTAGATCCGGGGAAAATGATAGGTTCGCTTGATTAATTATACAGATTAGATATTAATTATAAGGGTCTCAACTTAGTTGGGACCCTTATTTTTTTAGTAAAAGTTTAAACATGAGTTAGCCTGAAAAAAAATTCTTATTTTTGGTAAGTGAATTCTTGCATTTTAACTATTGTATTTAAAATATAGCCATGAGAATTAAAACATTCTTTTTCTTATTCCTTATCACAACCGCTTGCTTTGCTCAGAAAAGTTTTATGAGCCTGACCATGGGATCATCAATTCCGGTTGGTAGTTTTTCGGATACAGCGGATATTTATTCAGATGGATTTGCCGGTTCAAACTTTGTAATCAACTTTGACGGCACTTATTTCTTTATGCCTGTT
>DAOVLD010000124.1 GCA_030631445.1 Bacteroidota bacterium | reverse complement strand
TCGCAATGGGAGTCGTCGGACTCCGGCTTCAGACCGGATTCCGACTGAGCATTGGTCTTCCTTTAGTCGTACCCCGACTTCGAGTCGGAGCACGACTTTTCAATCTCCTTCGGACTCAATCCTTTTCTTTTTTAGAACGGATCACAATTCCTGTAATAACGAAAAGAATGAAAAAAGCAGAAATAATCCAGGCCCAGTAATTGTTAACTCGTGATTCAGCCCACATTTCATATTGTTGAGTCAGAAAATAATCCCCATCTACTGTCCATAAAATACCTCCTCCGGTTTCAGTATCCGTATCCGTTTCGGCATACCCGTTTGATGCAATAATCCTGCCGGGCATTCTGATTTCCATGTCATAATTGTCTGCAGAAACGAAAGGCTCAATCATTGTTTCCAGTACCGACATTGCACTGTCTATTTCAGTCTTGAAGGTCGAATAGAATTTCTTACCCAGTACAGATGTTACTACCAGTTCAATGTCATCACCTGCATCATCTTCTTTTTCTTCTTCTTCAAGAAGTCGCAAGACTTCTTCATCATTTTCTTCATCAAGGAGTTGCAAGATTTCTTCATCTTCTTCTTTTTCACTCTTCTCATAATCAATGAGTTGTTGGATAAAACCTGATTCCTTTGACAACATCTCCTCCTTATCAATAGATAGATCAGGATGATCCCCAAACAGATCATAGAAGATTTCAATCCATTGCCTTACAAAACTTGTCCACATCCAAATTTCAGATTTCATATCAATGGTATCTGACAACGCTTCATACTTCAGACTATCGTTTCCGTTCTTTAGTTCTGACCTAACATTACCAGGCAGATAGAAAAACTTAAGTTCTTCATCGGATAAAAAATCTGATACCGGACAGGTAACTGTCATGAACTTGTCAATTGTTTCACTATACCTGAAAACGGTAGTAAACCATTTAAAGCTCTTTGAAAAATAAGCTTTTCTTTCAAGATCCTGGTTACTACCCTTATCATTTATATACTCTTCGTTTATCTCATCCACATTTCCGAAATGCTTTTCCGCTGTGAGGATCCATGATGTGTCACCTGCTTCATTTACATCCATATCAATTTGGGTTTGCCATGTACTGTCAACAGGTACCCTGTATTTATCCGGTTCAAATATCTCTTCGCTGTTTTTCATGATTACTTTCCTGGTAACGGATCCATCTTTATGAACCGTGTTTATTACATGAGTTTCATAATCACATGAGAAGAGTATTATCATGGATAGGAATGTTAATGTTATTTTAAGTTTCCGTTTCATTGTTTTAAAGTTTTAGTTCTGATTCATCATCATTAGCACCTTCCTCAAGGTTTCGTTTGAGCAATTTTTGTATATATGAATTTACACCGGCATTTTGTTCCATATTATCATAGTTTTCTTGCAACTCGAGGTATGAATTCAATAGTTCTTCCAGATCGGATCTTGATATAGTGATACTATCCTCCGCTAGTTGATCTTTTGCAACTATATTCAGGAGGACTTTCTGCATTATTCCCAGATCCGGTTCCTGTGTATTAATGGTATTGACAGTCCTGATCAATTGTTTCTCAAGTGAATTGATTCGATCAGTTATAATAAGCTGTTGAACAATGAAGATTCCGATAAAAACCGTAGCAGCAATTGCCATTGTCCCCCGGATCCAGCCAATATCCGCCCAGCCAAAAAGATAATTACTCAGCTTCTCCTGAAAAGTAAATTTTCCAACTGGCTCCTGAATCCTTATCATGACATCATCAGTCAATTTTTCTTTGTTGGCTAAAACGGGTTTGTTACCCTTAAGTACCTCAATTACTTTAGAATATTTATCGGTTTTATTCATTGTCAGATATATTTTTCAACCATTTCACCAATCTTTCGCCGGGCATGGTTAAGATTACTTTTTATTGATGACTTTGCCATCCCTGTTATTTTAAAAATATCCTCATGTGACAGGCCTTCCAGTTCACTCAAAACAAATACGATCCTTTGTTTTGTGCTTAATTTATTTGTTAACAGGCGTATAATCTTACCGATCTCTTCATTATCCAATTTTTTGTCCGGATTACTATCACTATATAAACCCGGGATATTCCAACTGTCACCATCAGGATAGATCAGTTGTTTTCTTTTCCTCTTTCTAAGTGAATCATAACATTTATTTACAATGATCCTGTAAAGCCAATTGCTGAAATTCTTTTCTGTATTGAACCCCCCAATTTTATTCCAGACAGTGATAAACGATTCCTGTACAATATCTTTCGACTCATCATCATCATTCATTATTCTGAAAGCAACGGTAAATGCAAAGTCAGAATATCTGTCAACGAGTTTTCTGAAAGCGGCCTCATCCTTGATGATACAGGATTTGATTATATCTTTGGTGTCCAAATTAAATCTCTTCGTTTATCTAATAATACGTTTATTTTTAGGCAAGGTAAAAAACAATCCTGTACTTTCTGTTAAATCCATCCAAATTAGAGGCAGTCGGACTCCGACTGAGGTATGGCCAGGTGGGTGGAAGTTCGGACTCCGACTTAACCAGGAATATTAGTAAGCTTTGGAAAAAGCCCTTGACATAATATCCTGTTCTGTTTTAGAAATACCATATTCATCAGAAAATTCTTTCCAATGTTGTACTGATTCTTTTATTTGGTTGATAATTTTATTAGCCCTTTTATTGTCAAGTCTAAAATATTCAGCTACTTCTAATGCAACTTCTATGTCTAATGAGTTATCATCCTCAGTTATATTTAATCTTAGTCCGGAACCGGTTTCTATAGGATTAATATCGTATGCAGGAGAAAGAATCCATCCATCATCAGTTAAGATAAAGCCATGGTTCCGCAGGTGATCATCAGTATTTGAAATACATATAGAGAATACAATTCTTCTCCAAAGTTCTTCTAAATCTTTATTTACTATGGCACCTTTCTGTATGAGGAATTCTGCTAACTCCAAATAACTTACTCCATCAGTATAATCTGTCCCATCTTTATAACCCAACATAGTCAAGGCTGAAGCAAAATGGATTCTATGTCCTTTCGTATTTCTATCAAATCGTTTTGTTAAGAAGGTGTGATGATTACCATAAAACTTTTGCGCTTTGGCATAAGCAACATTTAAACCTGCATTTATAGCAAGGCGATTTACAATTATCTCCCATGCACCAACGTTTTTATGGTCATTTAAACTTGGGAATTTTGCTATCCAAAGTTCACTATTGGGGTCTACAACACTTGCTTTTGGTCGTGCTCCACCCAATGAAGAACCGGGAGCAAGTAGCATATTTAACCATGTAAAATATTCCGGATCTTCAGATATATCTTCTTTTTCAAGTTGTAAACTTGCATATTCCAGATCTCGCAATGAAGTCCATGGTGGAGAAGTGAATCTTTTATTTTTATTTAAAAATTCACCTTGTTGATCGGTTTTAAACCTCAATGCACCCATTCTATAGTCATCAAAAACACCCAGTAAGTAGTCTGATTCATATAATGTATTAATCTTTCTTCCTTCATTCCGTGCAAGAGCTGCTTCTCTTCTTTTCATTAATAGCCGTCCCCACCGGTCCGGAGACGAATCCATAAATAATCCAAAATTTGCTTTTTCATCTCTTATGTACTGAGGACCTGAATATAGTCCCAGATCCGGATCTAAATCTTGTGCAATTCCGGATTGTAACCAATCATCATCATATTCAAATGAAAAAATTTCTTTTCCCCTGGTTATATTAATATTTAAAGTTCCCATTAGAAAGGGAGTATTTAAACCCAACCAATGAGCATAAACAAATACTTCTTTTTGATGTATATTTTGTGTCATTTATCTTTTACGATTTGTTTTTTTCGGGGCTCTTTCTTTTACTATTAATTTTGAATCCTGTAATTTCCTTCCAAGTTCATCATCCTTAGCAATATTAACCAGATCTTTATCTAAACCGAGAATAAAAAGCACTTGTAAATAAGCGCCAATACTTACTGTAGAGGATCCATTTTCAATTGACCAGAGTGTTTTTCGGGCAATATTAGCCCGGGTTGAAACCTGATCTGCACTTAATTTTCTTCTTAATCTTGCCAACTTGATGTTTTCACCAAGCTCCCGGAGAATTCTTTGTTGCTTAGGTAATAATACAGTTTTCTTTTTCATAACGTGTAATATAATATGCAAATATAATAAAAAATGTATAACAGATTACACATTATGGCATTTTTTTAAAATTTTTATCTTTTATCTTGTAGGTTGGCTAACCAACATGCAACTTACTCCGGACTCAAACCCTTTAATCCGAGCTTATTCTTCTTGTTAAAGCCGTTCAGGTCAGAGGCAGTCGGACTCCGACTGTGGGACGGCCAGGTGGGTGGGAGTTCGGACTCCGACTGGGTACTGCTCCCCTAAATCGTACCCCGAATTGAAATCGGAGCACGACTTCCCGGCCTATAAGGCATAAAAAAAGCCATAAACGGGATGCTTAAGGATCTTAACATTTTTACTAAAATCTTCGGTAAAATTAAAAAATAGATTATGTTTGCATTAATAATGTCCTCCACGCCTCTGATTCAAGCGCATCTGGGGGACTTCTTGTTTATATACCTGTCTAAGAGACCAATATTTATTATCAACGGAATATATCTATTGTTCTAAAAATGAAAAGTTTTTTAACTGCAAGTATTACATATAGTCTTATATTTTGAGTCTTTATAGTAAACTTGGTAAACGTGATCTGGTTTACAATTACTTTTTGATGTGATTTGTCTTTTCCTAATGTGTACTTTCATAGTAGTAAACTTTAGGTTAATTTAAGGGACATTTGTCACATACCAAAGGAATAAGATCAGAAAATCAGAGGCTTATAATATGTTATAAACCATGAATATATGAGAGGCAAGACAATGAATAAAGCCTTCAATAAAGATTAATTCAATGAATTACAAGTTAGAAATATTTTGTTTAAAGCAACCTTTATATGAATTTATACGTTTAATCAACATGGATTTTGTATAATTTAATACAGGAAAGAATGAAAACAACAAAATTTGTAAGTACAGTATCAACTCTATTATTGATATCATTTTCTTTCATTTTCTTTAATGGTTGTAATAAAGATGATGATAAAAGTGGTGGTAATTTGATCATTAAAATCACAGATGATCCCTTTCCTGCTAACCTGGTTGAAGAAGCCAATGTAACTATCAGTAAGATTGAGATAAGGGAGAAAAGTGCCAATGAGGGTGATCCTTATATTATTTTGGTTGAAACTCCAATTTCTTATAATTTACTTGATTTAAGAAATGGTTTTACTGCCGATCTGCCTGAATTTGATGTGCCAGTAGGGGTGTATGATCATATTCGTTTATATATAAGCGAAGCCAGTGCTAAATTAAAAGATGGAACAACTTATGATTTAACTGTTCCAAGTGGTGCACAAACCGGGATTAAGATATTTATTAAACCAAATATTCAGGTTCAGGGTGGACTTACAGCCGAATTAATATTGGATTTTGATGTTAATAAATCATTTGTGGCTTTGGGTAATATTAATTCTTCAGGTGGTATTGAAGGTTTTCATTTTAAACCAGTAATTAGAGCTGTGAATAGTTCTACAGCAGGAAGAATTGGAGGGACAGTAAGCGATACATCGTCTAACTATTTATCCGATGCTTCTGTGTGGATTGAGCAGGATACTATTATATCATTTACAATTACTGATTCAACAGGTTTCTATGCACTAATAGGTATTCCTGCAGGGACTTATTCAATATATGCAACTAAAATGGATTTTGATACGGTAACTTATCCCAATATAGAAGTAATTGAGGGAAATCAAACACTACAAGATTTTATATTAACTCCGCTGGAATAAAGAGTATAAATATCTCTGCGTCAATATTTTAAAAGGAGGACACGATAATTGTCTTCCTTTTTTATTTTATGAAACTACTGTTCACTTTATGAACCAAGACAAATAAGG
>DAOVLD010000180.1 GCA_030631445.1 Bacteroidota bacterium | reverse complement strand
TCCTTTTCATCTTCAAAAAAGGGCAATGAAAGAGTATCCTTTTCTTTATTATAAAGAGCTATGTAGAAATTCTTTGTATCGATCCATGCACCAATTTCATTCCTGATAATAATAAATAATTTCTGTAGAGTGTCAGTTGTTAATACGGCATTTGAAATATTTTGTGCCAGTTTCTCAACGGCTTCAGCCTTTTTTCTACCAGAGATATTTCGATAAATGCCGTATAAACCAACTTGTTTATTATCAAACATGATGGATGTTGCAAGAAGAGAAACATCCATTTCATGCCCCTCTTTATGTTTCCTTTTGGTTTCCAGGGAAACCTTTTTGCCTTTCTGAACTATATTGGTTATCTCACCGGCTTCTTTTTTGCGTGTTTCCGGGGCTATCAGGTCATCAATTTGTTTTCCTATGCTTTCTTTACTGCTATAGCCAAACAGTTTGGTGAATTCTTTATTAATAGTTTCTACGTAACCAATATTATCACAAAGAGCAATTGCTTCAGGTGATTGTTCGATAAGTTGCTCTAAATATGCGGATTTTAGTTTCAACTCTTGTTCTGATTTTTTTTGGTCAGTAATATCATTAAATATGGTTAGAAGATAAATTTCATCTTTGATTTTTATAGTTTCTGCAGAAAAAAGTACATTCTTGGAAGTTCCTGAACCAGTGGTCATCCTGACTTCAAAATCTCTTACTTTATTGAGTTTTGCAAGCTTTGAGAGAAATTTATCACTCTGGATTATATCGATAAACAGTTGCAGTTCATTTGAAGTATGATTAATTACTTCTTCAGGCTTATATTCGAGGAAGTCAAGAAAAGCTTTATTGACATCAACATATTTTGCATCCTCAAACCTGCTGATCGCCATTGGGGTAGGGTTTGACTGGAAAACCTGGTAAAACACCTCTTCTTTCCATAATAGAGTGTTTTGTGGTCTATTATCAGATGTTTTAGTCTTTTTTTTATCCTGTTGTTTTTTCATAAATTATTTCTCAACTTTAAGTGATATGACAAACTAAATTAAGAAAATTTAAGTTATACATTTTTTATTGAAAAGTCAAAAGTCAATTTCAATAAACAAAAATCTTTCCTTTCTTTTTATTGATCACTTCACCAATAACAGATGCATCATGTACTCCTTTGGTTATTAATTCGTTTACCATTTTTTTTGTATATTCCTGGGGAACAGATATTAACAGACCACCTGAGGTTTGGGCATCAGCCAGAATTATTTTATTACTTTCCGAAAAATTATCCGGCCATTCAACAAATTCAGAAACATAATCCAGGTTATTTAAGGTTCCGCCGGGAACGATATTGGCTGTCACAAATTTCTTTACATTTTTAATTACAGGTACTTTATCTGAAAACAAATTAACCTCAACTTCACTGGCTCGTGCCATCTCGAGAAGATGACCCAATAATCCAAAACCGGAAACATCAGTGCAGGCATTTACCGGATAGTTTTGCATGATTTCTGACGCTGTTTTGTTCAGGTCTGCCATGAGTGAAATTAATTTTTCCCTGGTATCATTTTCAAGAAGCCCTCGTTTAAGAGCGGTTGATAATATTCCTGTGCCAATTGATTTTGTAAGAATTATTTGATCGCCGGGTTGGGCAGCAGAATTAGTTAATATCCTGTCAGGATGCACTTTCCCTGTTACTGCCATTCCGTATTTTGGTTCGTTATCGTCAATTGTATGTCCTCCGATTATTGATATACCTGCTTCTGCAGCTTTTTTATTTGCTCCTTCAAGAATTTTCCTGAGAACGCTCAGTGGCAGCCTGTTTGATGGAAAACCGACAATATTCAAAGCAAAAAGAGGTGTTGCACCCATAGCATAAATATCGCTTAATGCATTGGCTGCTGCAATCTGTCCGAATTGGAATGGATCATCTACAACAGGTGTAAAGAAATCAACTGTTTTAACCAGTGCGGTGTCTTTATTTAGCTTATAAACAGCAGCGTCATCAGATGTGTTGATTCCAACAAGAATGTCAGGGTCGGTTGGTACACTGAAATCCTTAAGTACCTCTTCAAGGGCTTGCGGGCGGAGTTTACATGCGCAACCAAGTCCCTGGGTGAAATGTGTGAGCTTGATTTCGCCTGTTTCTTCAATGGGTTGATCACCGGTTTCCTGATCCCCACTGAGGTTTTTTACCGTTTGGATGATCTCATCTGCTGCCCGGTTGATCTCTTCTTCGGTTGTAAACCTGCCGGTAGTAAACCGGATAGTTCCCATAGCAAATTCAACAGGTACTTTCATTGCCGTTAACACATGCGATATGTCAATATTATCTGTGTGACAGGCTGCTCCTGCTGATGCTGCCACATGATCAAGCTCAGATATCAGTGTATTGGCTTCCGTATTACGAAATCCAATACTCAAAGTGTTGGGCAGACTGTTTTTGATATCTCCGTTTATCCGGGCATTTTTTAGTCCTTTGGTCAATTTATTTGCCAGGAGATCTCTCATTTTTTTCATATGTGAGTGGTTCTTCTCCAGATCTCTTCCCGCAATTTCACAAGCTTTGCCTAAGCCAACAATCTCAATAACATTTTCAGTTCCCGGTCGCATGTTTCTTTCATGGTCAGCTCCATGTATGATCTTTTCCAGATTTATTCCATGTTTAACATATAACGCGCCGACACCTTTTGGTGCATATAGTTTATGTCCTGCAATGGACAAAAGATCAACCCCTGATGTTTTTACCAATACCGGGATCTTTCCCAGCGACTGTGCTGCATCAGTATGAAAAGGTATCTTATTTTTTATAGCTGTTTTTGAAATCTCTTCAATGGGTTGGATCGTTCCCACTTCATTGTTTGCATGCATTACGGTGATCAGAATGGTCTGTGGGGTTATTGCCGAAACAACCTCTTTTAATCTGATTAAACCATTTTCATCCACAGGAACATATGTGATCCTAAAGCCTTTTTTCTCAAGATATTTACAAACCTCGATCACAGCAGGGTGCTCGATAGCTGAAGTTATGATATGATTTCCCTTTGATTGATTTGCAAAAGCAATTCCCTGGATGGCAAAATTGTTAGATTCGGTACCTCCACTGGTAAATATAATTTCATCAGGATCACATTCAATAAGGGCTGCCACCTGTTCTCTTGCCTTCCCAACTGCTATTTTTGCCTGCATACCATACCAGTGTTCACTGCTGGGATTTCCAAAGTGCTCACTGATAAATGGTTGCATTGCTTCAATTACCTCTTTATGAAGCGGGGTGGTTGCATTATAATCAAGGTAAATTTTTTCCATTACTAAAGAAAGTTTTAATAATTCTATTTTTTTATTGATTTTTTAAAGTACCTGCAATATTCACATATACCGCATTCCTCGCACTTAGGCGACCGTGCCGTACAAATATAACGACCATGCAATATAAGCCAGTGATGTGCAAGGGGAATAAGATTCTCAGGGATATGATGCACGAGCTGTTTTTCTGTTTCCAGAGGTGTTTTGGCATTTGTCGAAAGCCCGATCCTTGCCGATACTCTGAAGACATGAGTATCAACAGGCATAACCGGTTTATTGAAAACTACTGCTGCAATAACATTAGCTGTTTTTCTTCCTACTCCCGGTAGTTTCCGGAGTTCATCAATATTCTGCGGCATCACCCCTTTAAAGTCATCTGTAAGCATTTTTGCCATACCATACAAGTGTTTGGCTTTATTGTTAGGGTATGAACAGCTTTTAATGTATTCGAAAATTTCTTCAGGTGATGCTTTAGCCATAGTTTCAGCGGTGGGATATTTTGCAAGAAGAGGAGGAGTGATAATATTCACCCTTTTGTCGGTACACTGGGCTGATAAAATAACTGCTACCAGTAATTGAAAAGGATCGGAATAGAAAAGTTCGGTTTCTGCAACAGGCACATGCTCCCTGAAGTAATTAATTACTTTCTGATATCTTTCCCTTTTTGTCATTTTTTATTCATTAACAGGGTAAAGATAGCAGCTTTTTACTGAAGAATTGTGTTGCAGTGATGCGGTGATGCAGTGTTGCAGTGTTGAGAGTAGAACGGCGGCATCGTCCAGCTATGTTTTATCCTTTATTCTGATCACAAATTTTTTATATTATCTTACACTTATTTAATATCTGTTTACTATTTTGCAGAACGAAGGATAAAACATTTGTCCGTTGGCAACCATAATTAAAGACAGAACATGAAACAATGGTATGAGACATTATTTGAAAATTACGGGTTAAAATATGACAATGAGAGTTTTACACAAGGAACTATCGGGGAATGTGATTTTATTGAAAATGAAATTAACTTCAATAAACAAACCCGGATTTTAGATATTGGCTGTGGAACCGGACGACATTCGATTGAATTAACAAAACGTGGATATCAGGTAACTGGAATTGACTTGTCGGAAACATTGTTGAATAGAGCAAGGGAAAAGGCTTTAAAAGAGGATTTAAAAATCGACTTTCAAAAACAGGATGCAAGAATCTTGAAATTTCAAAAAGAATTTGATTTGGTAATCATGTTAT
>DAOVLD010000055.1 GCA_030631445.1 Bacteroidota bacterium | reverse complement strand
GGACTATCAAGAGTTTCCTGATCCTGTTATCAGGATTAGGAATCTATTTATTGTCTAACTCTATCAGACATGTTGGTAATCTCTATTTTGAAGTTGATTTTTATACCGAACCTTTGCTTGTATGCATTATCGCCAGCTTTTACGTTACAAATTTCACACGGTACAGGAGAGAATTCCTGAAGATAATACATGATACGGTACCTTATGTATATGTTGCGTTCTTTACTCTTATTGGCGCTTCCATTTCCCTCGATTACCTGGCTAAAGCCTGGATGATTGGATTAGTGTTTTTTATTATCCGCCTGGTAGCTATTTCCGTTGGGGCATTTACCGGAGGGATTATAGCAGGAGATCAATTCCGCTATACAAAAATTTCATGGATGTCTTACGTAACCCAAGCCGGTGTGAGTATCGGGCTTGTATCTGTAGTAGCCGGTGAATTCCCTGAATGGGGTGCAGAATTTGCCACTTTAATGATTGCCATTATCTTCATAAACCAACTGGTGGGTCCTCCCTTGTTTAAATGGGCTATAGGAATTGCAGGTGAAGATCATTCCCGGGCCAGAAGCGATTTACCTGCTGGAAGTCACCGTGCAATAATTTTCGGATATGAAGCCCAGGCAATGGCTCTTGCAAGACAACTTGTCAATCATGGATGGGATGTAAAAATTGCAACTTCCATGAAAGGGATCAACGAACCTGGAATTGAGAATATTTCAGTAGAATATTGCCCTGAAATTAATTATGAAACTCTTGAAAACCTGGAAGCCGGAAAAGTTGAAGCGATAATTACTCTTAAAACTGATGATGAAAATCTTAAAATATGTGAACTGGCTTATGAAAATTATGGAACTCACGACCTGGTTGTCCGGCTTAACAACAGAGATAATTTTAACAAGTTTCATGATCTGGGAGTAAAAATTATTGAACCCTCAACAGCAATGGTAAGTCTGCTTGACCATTTTGTCCGGTCGCCCATGGCAACTTCATTACTTCTTGGCATGGAAGATAACCAGGATACAGTTGAAATCGTTGTACAAAATCGTAATCTCCATGGTATTGCTCTCAGAGACCTTCATCTTCCTGCAGATATTCTTATACTTTCCACACAAAGAAGAGGACAGATGATAATCTCAACAGGATTTACCAGGTTAAGGCTCGGGGATATTCTTACTCTTGTTGGGTCAGTTGAAAGTATTGAAGAGATCAGGTTAAGATTTGAGTAAATGAGTTGAGTAAGGTGAGTAAGGAGAAGAAAAGGCAGAAGGCAGAAGGCAGAAGGCAGAAGGCAGAAGGCAAAAGTGAAGAGAGAAGAGCAAAGGGCGAAGAGGTGTGAACTCGTAACCCGAAACTCGTAACACTTTTGACATTTAAGCATTTTATCATTTTAAACTTAAGGCACTGAATGGTTACAAATAAACATATATAATGGAAGGTAAATATTATAAAAAGATAAACGGGGAAATAGAGTGCCTGCTTTGCCCACAGAATTGTATTATTAAAGAAGGGAAGTATGGAATTTGTATGGTCAGAAAGAATCGGAATGGGAAAATAGTACCGGAAAATTATGGAAAAGTGTCAGCACTTCATCCCGATCCAATTGAGAAAAAACCACTCTATCATTTTCATCCCGGACAGTCTATCTTATCAGTTGGCACATTTGGTTGTAATCTTAAATGTAAATTCTGCCAGAACTATGATATCTCACAATTAAAAGTAACGGATCTTTTGAACAGGGAAACCTACAAGACTGATGATATTATCAGAATTGCCATCGAAATGAAAGACAATCATGGAATTGCATATACCTATAATGAACCAATAATTTGGTTTGAGTTTGTTATGGAAACTGCCACAAAAGCACACCATGAAGGACTGTATAATGTGATGGTTACTAACGGATATGTCAATAAAGAACCTCTGTCAGACCTCCTTGAAGTAATTGATGCCTGGAATGTCGATCTGAAAGCATTTACTGAAGATTTCTACCGTAAATATACCTCCTCAAAGCTCTTACCGGTTAAAGAAAGTATAAAAAATATCAAAAACGCCGGAAAACATCTTGAGATCACAAACCTGGTAATCCCTGGTTTGAATGATGATGAAAATAAGTTCAGGGAAATGGTAAAGTGGATAAGTGATGAAACGGGCAAAGATACTGTACTGCACATTTCAAGATATTTTCCTACATACCGGATGAATATCCAGGCTACACCTGTTTCTACCCTTGAGCGGTTTTATGATATCGCATCAGAATATCTGTACTATGTTTTTCTGGGTAATGTTGCCACATCCACTGGAAAAGACACTTATTGCCCTGAGTGCAATAATCTAATTATCAGCAGGTCGGGTTACAGCACACGAATTAATGGACTTACCACACAGGGACATTGCGCAAATTGTGATAAGAAAATAATGGAATATGCTTAGTATCATTCCATCTATCCAAAAGAGTTAAAAGTTATAAAGTAATAAAGTAAAAAGTAAGCGTTTAACTTTACAAACTTTCAACATTATTCGCTCCCACAGTCCTTCCCACAACCTGTTCATAAGGTTTTCGCTCTCAAGTTCGCTCAAACGTTCCACTTTTCCATTATCCTCAGTACACCACTTTAAATCCGTTATAGTCAGCTACAGGAAGTTGCGAAACCTTTACATCATCAACCCGTGCCCAACCCGGTCCTTTTTTTAGATCAGCAAGAAAAATATCAAGTTGTTCCTTTGCTCCTTCAGCCTCAACCACCACCGCACCATCCGCTTCATTTTTCACTGTCCCGTTTATCTGGTACTCTCCTGCCTTCATAACTACAAAATACCTGAACCCAACATTCTGGACACGTCCATTGATATATATAGAATAATGAATCTTCAAATTATTCTCCTGCTGATTACCTTTTTACACTTTCTTTAGTTCCTTTGGATATCATACTCAACTTTGTAAAATAGCCATCCATTTTATCAACCAATTCACTTCGTATTTTACCAAAATGTTTTTTAATCTTTTTCCGATCTCCGGAATCGGGATGATTCACCTTGTATATCAGATTATTACGCGTCTTTAATGTGTCTTTCATAATCCCGGTTACTTCTTTCTTGTTTTTATCCTTATGCATGTACAAGTGTAAAAAGCAATCGGAGATCACTTCGTTTGTCAGGCCATTGATCTCTTTCTTTATGTCTCTCATGTTTGCCATATCTGTATATTTTTTTATTAACTAAGGTGCCAAATTACAAATTTTCCTGCTAATCTTCTTCCAACAAGATGGATTAACACGGAAATTTCAAAGAATATTTTCTGCTTCCGACAACAGGTTACCTGGTTCTTTTAATGTGTTATGCGTGTTATAAGTTTTGGATTTTGTCGAGCCATAAGGGTTCCAATGATATTGATTTCTGGCTTTTTGGTTATGTTAAAGAAAATTATGAAATAATATCTTTTAGCAGAATTTAATTTTTTTTTCATATTTTTAGAACTTTATGAAAATCACATGGACGTGAAAATAGCCAATACTACACAATCTATATTAAACAAATTCCCACAAAAAGACAAGAGTAATTTAATCCAAATTCTTCAAGCTGTTCAGGAAAAAGATAGCTTTTTATCTCCCGAAGCAATCGGAAGGATTTCAGAACATTTAAGGGTATCCAGGAGTTATATATTTGGAGTTGCAACCTTCTACTCCCAGTTTAAGTTTAATCCTCCGGGTCGTCATTCGATAAGAATTTGTCTGGGAACAGCATGTCATGTCCAGGGAGGAGATTTTTTATTAAATGCTATAAAATCGGAACTTGATATATCTACAGGAGAAACCACAGAAGACGGTAAGTTCGATTTGGACCGGGTTGCCTGCCTGGGGTGTTGTGCTTTAGCCCCGGTAGTAAAAATAGATAATACTATCCACAGCCGGATGTCGGTTATTAAATTGAAGGAAATACTGGACGGGTATGAATAATTTTGAAACCATACAGAAAAAAGCTATTAATGAATGGCAATCATTACAAGAGAATCCTGAACCGGTTATTTATATTGGAATGGGAAGCTGTGGTATTGCTTCAGGAGCAGATAGAATATGGAAGCAGGTACATGAAACAATAAGCAAGGAAAAAATAAAGGCTAAAGTCCTCAAAGTCGGATGTATTGGTCCATGTTACCTGGAACCTTTATTAGATATTCAAAAACCCGGGTTCCCGCGTTTTAGTTTTAATAACGTAGATGAGCAAAAAACGATCAGATTATTAACAGAATTTTTAAACGGTGAAGAATCCAAACTGAAGCCTCTCGGACATTTAGATTCACAACGAAAAGAAATTGATGGGATCAAATCATTCTGGGATCAACCGATGTTAAAAAACCAGGAGCGTATAGTTTTAAGGAATTGCGGTATTATTGATCCTGAGAATATTAATCATTATATAGCAAGAGATGGATTCAAGGGTTTACTCAAAGCTCTGAATATCGGACCTGAAGGTATTATTGACGAGATAAAAAAATCAGGTCTCAGAGGCAGGGGAGGCGCAGGTTTCCCAACGGGATTGAAGTGGCAGTTTTGCAGGGAAGCAAAAGGCAAGCTAAAATATCTTATTTGCAACGCGGATGAAGGTGATCCCGGTGCTTTTATGAACCGTTCTCTTATGGAAGGTGATCCTTTTGCCCTGCTTGAAGGAATGGTAATTGCTGCATATGCTATAGGAGCGAATACCGGGTACATTTACATTCGTGCTGAATATCCTCTGGCTATCGAGCGCCTCAAAATCGCTATAACACAAATGAATGATCTGGGTTTCCTGGGGAAAAATATCCTTAACAGCGGTTTTTCATTTGAAATCAGACTGAAAGAAGGTGCAGGGGCTTTTGTTTGCGGAGAAGAAACAGCATTGATCGCGTCTATTGAAGGACAAAGAGGTATGCCAAGAAGCAGACCACCATTTCCTGCAACATCCGGACTGAACGGTAATCCCACTAATATTAACAATGTCGAAACCCTTGCAACCGTACCTAATATATTACGGGAAGGTGGAAACTGGTATGCCGGTTTTGGGACAAAGACAAGTAAAGGAACCAAAACTTTTGCCCTGGTAGGGAAAGTCAGGAGAGCCGGACTAATAGAAGTACCAATGGGTACTACTTTACGGAAAATCATCTTCGATATCGGAGGCGGTCCCATAAAACCCTTCAAAGCAGTTCAAACAGGAGGACCTTCAGGTGGCTGCCTTTCAGAAGAATTTCTTGATCTGCCTGTAGATTATGAATCTCTTACTCAAGCCGGCTCCATTATGGGTTCCGGAGGCTTGATAGTAATGGATGAACACACTTGTATGGTGGATGTGGCAAAATATTTCCTGAAATTTACAAGTCAGGAAAGTTGCGGCAAATGTGTACCATGCAGGATTGGAACGACCAGGATATTAGAGATACTTGAAAAAATCACGCAAGGAAAAGGGGAAATAAAAGACCTGGAGATTTTAGAAAACCTTGCACATACAGTTAAGAATGGTTCACTGTGCGGTTTGGGACAAACTGCGCCTAATCCTGTATTAACAACCATAAAATATTTTAAAGAAGAATATTTAGAACATATTGAAAACAATCGTTGCCCGGCTGCAGTTTGCAGGGATCTGGTTGAATACAGGGTAATTAAGGAAAAATGTACCGGATGCCAAAGGTGTGTAAATGTTTGTCCAACCGGTGCAATCACAGGTCCCAGAAGCGAACCACACAATCTGGATCTATCAAAATGTATAAAATGCCGGGCTTGTTATGAAATATGCAGATTCGATGCTATTGCCGGTGATGCTATTGTAATTGAATAAAAAAACAATACATTTTTATGTTTTAAATATGGAAGTGAAAACCGGGAAAAATATCAGCATAAAGATTGACAGGAAGAAATTTTCTGTTCCTGATGGTATTACTGTTCTTGAAGCAGCCCGATTAAAGAATATATATATCCCCACCTTATGTTGGCTCGAAAATTTAGTGCCATACGGGGGATGCCGGCTTTGTATAGTTGAAATTAAGAATATGCGTGGTTATCCAATAGCATGCACAACCCCTGTTGTGAACAAAATGGAAGTTACTACTAATTCCACCGGATTAAAAACACTGAGAAGAGAAATACTCGAACTTATCTTATCGGAACATCCCTATACCTGCCTTGTATGTAAAGACAAAAATGATTGTACAGAATATATGCATACAACCCGGAAGGTCAGTACAACAACCGGTTGTAATTATTGTGCTAATAATGGTGATTGCGAATTGCAGGATTTAGTCGATTATCTTGAAATATCTGATGTAAAATATCCTGTTACTTACCGTGGAATTGAACCCGAAAGGAATAACCCATTTTATGATCTTGATTATAACCTGTGTATCCTTTGTGGTCGTTGCGTAAGAATTTGCAGTGAAGAACGGAATAGTGAAGTCCTGGCTTTTACACAGAGAGGAGATGCAACCATAGTGGGAACAGCTTTTGGTGAATCTCAAATAGAAGCCGGATGTGAGTTTTGCGGAGCATGTATTGACGTTTGCCCAACCGGTTCAATATCTGAAAAGATGGGTAAATGGGTTGGTTTGCCCGATAAATCAACTGAAACTACTTGTTTGTTTTGTTCGGTTGGGTGCACAATAAATGTAAACTCCAAAGGTAATCGTATAATAAATGTTGGTCCCAAAACCGGAAAGAGAATAAATCCACCACAAATTTGTGTCAGGGGTAAATTTGTTCCCGGTGATATTGTTCACCATCCTGACCGGGTATTGAACCCTTTAATTAGAAAAGGTGATAAATGGATTGAAGCAAGCTGGAAAGAGGCTATTAGTTTTACTGCCGGCAATCTTAAACAATATGTTGGTGACAAATTTGGTATGATCGGTTCTCCCCATGATTACCTGGAGGATAATTATATCCTGCAGAAATTTACAAGGAAGGTTATGAGGTCAAATAACCTTGATATGCTTTCAGCCTACCCTAATAGTAAAATTCTTGAACAGATACATAAATATAATAATACCTTCCCTCCAATCGAATTAGATTCTATTAAAGATACTGATACAATATTAATAATCGGTTCAAATGGTTCAGTATCACATCCAATAATTGAAAACAGGATCAGAAAAGCTTACAGGAACGGAACTAAAATAATTTTTGCAAATCCGTATGATAACCGTACATCTTCTTTTTCGCATAATGCACTGATTTTCAAAAATGGCGAAGAGCTGCTACTTCTTCATACTTTGTTATCAGTACTGCTTAGAAATAAAAACGGTGAAGAAACAAAGAATTTGAAATTACAATTACAAGAGTTGGATTTTAACAGTGCCTGTAATCAGCTTGGCATTTCAGCATCACAGGTTAATTCGGCTGTTAATTTAATTTCAGATTCAAAGAAATTACTCATTCTTGCAGGTGATGGAATACTGCGTGGCTCAAATTGTATTGACAGTTTTAATGCCTTATATAACCTTCAACTTCTTCAGAAAAACCCGGATAATTGCAGGATAATGTTCCTTTTGAGTGAAGGCAATTATTATGGTGGAACTTTTACCGGCTTGAATCCCGGCCTGCTGCCAGGTTTTGCCAGAATTGATAACAAGAAGAATTTAAAAAAATGGTCTGATCATCTGAAAATCAAACTAAATAATACTCCAGGATTATCACGAAACGAAATGATAAACAACATAGGTAAAGATGGTATTGAATCACT
This sequence comes from Bacteroidota bacterium, assembly GCA_030631445.1. Taxonomy (GTDB): domain Bacteria; phylum Bacteroidota; class Bacteroidia; order Bacteroidales; family VadinHA17; genus JADFUQ01. The sequence continues at coordinate 810 of DAOVLD010000055.1, read as the reverse complement.
TTTTGTATTTGGGGATATTCCCGGCAATCCTGATCTTTCAGGTCTGAAATTCTTTGTTCAGCAAAATATGTTTCTGACAGGTATCTCAAAATATGCACATGTCTTCTTCCCCACAACAAGTTTCCTTGAAACAAGAGGGCACATAATTAATATTGAAAGAAAAATTAAGAAGACAAAACAGGTAATAAAAGCGCCTGGAGAGACAAGAACACCATGGAAAACCTTATCCCTATTGGCTCAGGCAATGCCGGACGAAGGCTTTAAAATAAGGAACCCGGAAGATATTTTTAAAGAATTACAATCACAAACCGATCTTTCTTTTTCATCAAACAATAAACTCGGAAAAACCTGTTTACCTGTAAAATTAATGCCTTTTAAGAAGGGAAAAAAGCATACTAAAAAAGAGGGTTTGGAATACAATTATTTTCATTACAGTGGTAATGATCTGTCAACGCTTATTGATGACATAAAAAAAATTAAGAAAGGCTAAGGCTAAGACTGAGGCTAAGGGAGGTAAGAGGTTTTAGAAGTTTAGGGCATAAATATTAAGATGCGATTTTACAAAATATCAAGAAATAATTTAAAAATTCCAATACATTAAGAATTGAAACTGCTGAAATGGTCAAAATATTAGAAAAAAGACAAATTGCACCGAATATTCACAGTTGTACTGTTGAGGCCCCTGATATTGCCAGGAAAGCTTTACCGGGTCAATTTGTTATTATTATTCCTGACGAATATAGCGAGCGTACTCCAATGACCATAGCAGACTGGGATGCGAAAAAAGGTACTGTTACATTTATTTTTCTG
>DAOVLD010000218.1 GCA_030631445.1 Bacteroidota bacterium | reverse complement strand
TATATTTGTTTCAGTTATGGTTCCGGATAATATCTTTTCAGATTATCCGGTGAAAAGGGAACCGGGTGATTCCTGTTTCAGGAAAAATCCCGGACAGTACCCGCTGCTGTGATCTCCTATGGATCTTAACTCTGAAAACCACTGTCCCGATTTATCGGGACGGGAAGGTAGTCAGGATCCGGAGTAAGTCAGAAGACCTGCCTTAGCTGTTTCAATATTCATAAAAGTCTTCGGGGAAAAAGACTGGAGAATCATAAGATCTTCCAATCCAGCTTTCCGGTACGACTTGCGAATATTGGTTGTTTAACAATCAATTTTTGTAATGTTTAACCAATTAAATTAAAACAACATGAAAAAAATTAACATCATGCCGGGTATTTTAGTCCTTTGTACACTTATCATGTCCGGATGCGAAAAAGAAAAGGACAAAACAGATTTTGTAACTTTTGAGGATTTTAATCTAAGTCAGACGGGATACTGGAATGGTTCTGACGGATCAGGAGGATTAACTATCGGAAACCTGTTTTTCCGTAATTCATTTAATCCTGATTATGAAAGTTGGTCAGGGTTTTCGGTAAGTAATCATACCGATACCACTTCCCCCGGTTATACTAATCAGTATAGTGCTATAGCAGGTGCCGGTGCTGGCGGATCGGAAAAATACGCGGTGTTTACAACCTATGTTTCCGATACTATTGTATTTACAGTTCCCGAAAGAGTTACAGGGATATCTTTATGTAACAGCACATATGCCTACCTGTCTATGTTAAATGGTGATGATTTTGCTAAGAAATTTGGTGGTGAAACCGGTGATGATCCTGACTGGTTTATGTTGAGTATTCAAGGAATTAATGAATCAGGAGAGGTTGTGAAAACGGCTGAAATATACCTTGCCGATTTCAGATCCGGGGATAACAGCAATGATTATATCTCCGATGTTTGGAATGAAATTGATCTTTCTGATTTCGGCTATGTGAAAAAACTGATTTTGAGTTTTTCATCATCTGATACCGGTTTGTATGGAATGAATACACCGGCATATGTTTGCATCGATAATATTAAAGGCGAGAAAGATGAATAGTGCCGATTTGTTATATGCTTCAATTTGCCATTAAAAAAACCCGTATGTGAATTGCCTGAAGTATATATTAATTTTTTCGTACACTCTGTTTCTTGCGGAGTTTGTTTTGGGGCAATATGCTCCTCCGGCAGGAGAGGAGGGAAGTACTGCAATTTATATGGACAGTAGTGTTTTTACCGGATGGGCAACGGATTGTTATGTTATCAGGGGACCAATGAACGCTTCAGATCCCGGTGCAGGACCGGCAACATATGGAGCGCCTTCTGATGCTATTGGAAATGCAAGTGATAACCGGGTTGTAAGCCTGGGTGATGGCGGAATAGCAGTTCTAAGTTTTAATGATCCGGTTGTTAACAGGAACGGACCTGATTTTGCAGTTTTTGAGAACTCTTTTAACGCTTCGTTTCTTGAACTGGGGTTTGTAGAAGTAAGCACTGACAGTGTCAGTTTTGTCAGGTTTCCTGCCGTGTCATTAACACAGACGGATAGTCAGGTGAACTCATTCGGGAACCTGGATGCAACATTGATACATAATCTTGCCGGAAAATACAGGGCCGGTTACGGAACTCCATTCGACCTGGAAGATCTTATTGATTCCGTAAATGTGGATATCTCAGAGATCAACTTTATCAGGATCATAGATGTAACCGGAAGTATTATTGATTCTCTGGCTTCTTATGATTCGGAGGGTAATAAGATCAATGATCCATGGCCAACACCTTTCGAAACCGGTGGATTCGATCTGGATGCAGTAGGCGTGATAAATTCAATACAAACTACAGGTTTCAGACAGGATTTAACAGGAAATGGGATGATTACAATATATCCCAATCCATGTAACGGATACTTTATGCTCTCTACAGGTATAAAGGAAAAATATTGGGTTGAGTTATTTGATCTTTCCGGGAAAAGTTTATACCGCGTAATGGCCTGTGAGGAAAAGATAAAAGTTGATCTGGAAGGATTACCGAAAGGGGTAATTCTGGTAAGAGTTGTTACAAAAAAGAGAGTTATAACGGGTAAAGTGTTTAACATAAGAACACTTAAATAACCGTGCAGTTCAAAAAGGATGGCTTATTTGGCAGAACATAAAAAAGGAATTCTGATACTGACCTTTCTGTTGTTAATGCAGTGGTCCTCTTTTTCTCAAAGTCTGAAGGATACACTTGAGATACAGGAGGTTTGTGTAAATTACAGTAGTGTTTTATCAATGACCGCCTATAAGAAAACCCATATTAATTCATCAATTGTTGCAGAATACAATACCAGGAACCTTTCTGAGCTTTTAGCTGAGAACACTCATCTCTTTATTAAAACATATGGACAGGGTGGACTGGCAACATCATCCCTCAGAGGAGCAAGTGCATCACATACCATAGTAACCTGGAACGGTGTAAATATTAACTCACCAATGTTGGGACAGCTTGATTTCTCCCTGATCCCTGCTTCGTTTCTTGATGAAGTGGAAGTTTTTTATGGTGCAGGATCAATTCGAGATTATAGTGGTGCTCTTGGTGGAAGTATAAATCTAATTAATGAACCTGACTGGGATAACCGGCTAAATATAGAATTATCACAAGAGTTTGGTAGTTATCATACAAGGAAAAGCTATTTGAGCACTGCTTTTGGTAACTCTCGATTCCAGTCTCAGACTCGTTTGTTCTATAATGCTTCAGAGAACAATTTTACATTTCTGAATACAGAGATCTCACAGGACCCTGTTATTCAGGAAAGGGAAAATGCATCATTCAGTCAGGGTGGAATTATACAGGAGTTTTATCTGCGTCCTTCATCAAATCATTTCCTTACTGCCAGATTATGGTATCAATCAAATAACAGGCATATACCGGAGCCAATGGTTGTAACTCCTGTTGACGGGAACGAAAAGCAGAAAGATCATTTTCTGCGCAGTCAGATAAATTGGAAATATTATAGCAAAAAAGTTACTGTTAATACCACAGCTGCCTGGCTGTATGATTTCCTGAACTACAGCAATCGCATTGCAGGTATTGATTCGGAAAACAGAACGCAGACTATTACTGGAAGGGTTGATCTTTCTTATGATCTTTTTCCGGAACTTCAATTAAATTCTGGAGTATCAGGCGATTATATTTATGTTTGGACAGAGAACTACCGAGAGCCGGCTGAACGAAAGCATTTTTCGACCTATTTTTCGGTCGAAAAAAGTATTAAACAAAGGTTGAAAATAAATATGATGGCCAGGCAGGATATCTATAATGGCGAAATTGTTCCATTGATACCGTCGGCAGGAATTGATATAAAACTGTTAAAGGAAACAGATTTTCATTTTAAGGCTAATATTTCTAAAAATTATCGTAAACCAACACTGAATGACCAATATTGGCACCCTGGAGGAAATCCTGATCTGAATGAAGAAAAAGGTACAAGCAGTGAGCTTGGTCTTGATTATGCCGGTAGTTCAGGGGGAATATTCTCATATCAGGCAGGCGTAACAGCTTACAGGTCAAAGATTGACGATTGGATCCAGTGGCAACCGGGAGAATACGGATATTGGGAACCGGTTAACCTGAAAAAAGTATTGTCGAAAGGAATAGAATCCTTCCTGAGTTGCCGCTTAAGCCTGAACGGATTCTCAGTATCTTTTGGAGCAAACTATGCCTATACATCATCAACTAATATGAAACCTTCCGGCTCGTCGGATATGTCGGTGAATAAGCAACTGGTTTATGTTCCCGGACATCAGGCTAATGCCCGTATCAAAGTAAAAACCGGTGGATTCATG
>DAOVLD010000100.1 GCA_030631445.1 Bacteroidota bacterium | reverse complement strand
TACGGTGATGAAAAAACTCAACAATGCCCATTTTATTCAGAACGCGCCGGAGAAAGTGGTAGATATGGAAAAGACCAAGAAAGCAGATGCTGAATTGAAGATCAAAACACTGGAAGAACGAATCGCAGGATTAAAATAATATTCTTATGAAAGACAATGAAATTGCTCTTAATCCAAATGAACTGGTACAATTTATCAAAAAAAACCCGGCAGAATTTACCAAAGGTGATCTTATAAGGTTTATTAAAGCCAGGGGGATCAGGATGATAAATTTTCGTTATGCCGGTGAGGACGGGAAATTAAAATCATTGAATTTTGTTATTTCAAGTCTAAAACATCTTGATTCAGTGCTTACAAGCGGAGAGCGTGTTGACGGGTCCAGCCTGTTTTCGTTCATTGAATCCGGCTCAAGTGATCTGTATGTAATACCCAGGTATAAAACAGCTTTTCTGAATCCTTTTTCAGAAGGTCCAACACTGGAGATCCTATGTTCATTTTACAATAGCGAAGGGAAGCCACTTGAAAGCTCACCGGAATATATATTGCAAAAAGCGCACAAAGAATTCAGGGACAAGACCGGTTATACATTCAGGGCACTGGGGGAACTGGAATATTATGTGAATTCTGACAAGGATGACTTGTATCCGTTGTTTAACCAGAAAGGATATCATCAATCAAAACCATTTGCCAAGTTTGAGGATCTTCGGGTGGAGGCACTTGAGCTGATTGCTGCAGCCGGATGCAAAATTAAGTACGGACATTCGGAGGTTGGAAGTTTCTCGACAGAAGATGAGGATTTTGAACAACATGAAATAGAATTCCTGCCTGTTGATGCTGAAGATGCAGTTGACCAGATGCTGATAGCAAAATGGATACTCAGGATGCTGAGCTATGAGTATGGTGTAGAGATTAGTTTTGCCCCTAAAATTATTATTGGCAAAGCGGGCAGCGGTTTACATATTCATATGATGCTTGAAAAGGACGGAGTAAACAAAATGGTTGAAAATGACCGGCTTAGTAATGTAGCCCGGAAAATGATAGCCGGCATATTAGATGTGGCTTCTGCACTTACCGCATTTGGGAATACTGTTCCCACCTCTTATCTCAGGTTGGTTCCTCACCAGGAAGCTCCTACTAATATTTGCTGGGGTGACCGGAACAGGTCGGTATTGGTAAGAGTTCCATTGGGTTGGAATAAAACAGGAAATATGATAAATGAAGTTAATCCCATGAGTCCTGTAGAAAAAAAATCCTGGTTAAACAAACAAACTGTAGAATTTCGTGCACCAGATGGTTCAGCAGATATTTATAAACTTCTGGCGGGTTTAATAGTAGCAGCGCAGCATGGAATTGAGATGGAAGGAGCACTTAAAATGGCTGATGAACTTTATGTGGATGTGAATATTTTTAATGAGAAATATAAGGATCGATTGGCAAAACTTCAGCAACTTCCTTCCTCATGCTGGGAATCAGCAGAGGCGCTTGAGAAACACCGGAAACTGTTTGAGCAAAATAACATCTTCCCGGCAGGGGTGATTAGTGATGTTATTGAAAAACTAAAGTTATTTAATGATAAAGGACTTAGTGAAAAATTATATGGGAAAGAAGAGGAACTGCGTAAAATTGTTTTGAAATATATTCATTGCATGTAGGTCCTAAAATGCGTAAATGCGTAAATGCGTAAATGCGTAAATGAGTGAATGAGTAAATGGGAGGAGAAGAAAAGATTAAGAAGTTATAAGTGAACTAAAGTTAAAAGAACCAGTGACCAGTAACCAGTTCAACCTTAAACATTCTGGAACATTGAACTTTTAACTTTTAACTTTTAACTATCTTTGGACTGTCGATTGCCAACTGCCGATCCCGAAAATTAGCAATTCGCCAGCAGGCGAATGCGTAAATTTTCGAGGATCCTCGAAAAACTATGAAATTGAAAATTTCTGGTTTTTCGGGACTATCGATTGAAAAAATAAGCACGTAATAATTTAAGGGGCCAGGCGGTGTATTTGCCAGCGCATATTCTTTTTTTCATACATAATCCGGTCGTGGAGACGATTTTCCCGACCCTGCCAGAATTCTATTCTGCCCGGTTTTAAAATATACCCTCCCCAATCAGCAGGTCTGGGTATTTCTTTTCCATCAAAATTATTTTTTTGTTCTTCAAACAGATTTTCAAGGTATTCACGGTTGGGTATTTTCCGGCTCTGTAACATAGTCCATGCACCTAATTTTCTACCTCTTGTTCTGGAGTTGAAAAACTTATCTGATATATTACTATCTACTTTTTCGATATATCCTTCAATTCGTACTTGTCTTTCTAACCTTGCCCAATAGAAATTTAATGCTCCATAATGATTGAGCATAATCTGTTTTCCCTTCCAGCTTTTATAGCTTGAATAAAAAATAAACCCTTTATCATTTAGCTCTCGTAACAAAACAATTCTACACGACAGTTTTCCATCAGGAGTTGCAGTTGCCAGAGCCATTGCAGTGGGATCCTTTTCTTTATTACTAATAGCTTCATCCAGCCATTTTTCGAATTGCACAATTGGATTAGGATTAATATCTATTTTTCGAAGTTTGCCTAATTTGTACTCTTGTATACCTGATTCAAATTCTTTTTTCATGATCGAAATTATTCAGTGTCAAAAGAATGATTAAATGATTGAATGCTTAAATGCTTAAATATTAATTATATCTAATTTTTAGGTCAATCTGCATTTTGCCAACTGCTACTTGCCAACTGCCAACTAATTGATTGCCGACTGTTGACTGATTAGTTATGTTTTTCAGGAAACTGGTTTTTATCCATGAAAGTATCTTTTTTTAGATTTGCTGATTGTATACTGGCATTCAGTTCATATCCGATTAAGATTGAAATTGAATTAAAATAAAGCCATATCAGGACGACCATCAGCGAACCTATAGATCCATATAGCTTATTGAATTTTCCGAAATTATTTACAAAATATGATACTCCAACAGAGGACAAAATAAACAATAATGTAGCAACGATTGAACCAACAGAAAAGAATCTCCAGTTTTTTCGTTTAGCCGGGGCAAAATAATAAAGAAAAGAAATAGCAAAAAAGATGAGAGTTACATTAATTATCCATTTTGCTGTTTGGGCAATGTAAAACACCACGTCCTTTTCAATAATATTTAAATCAACCAGTTCCCTTATAACTGTATTACTGAAGATAATTATTATTACTGCAATTGTAAGTAAGACAGTAAGCACAAAAACCAGGATGAGGGAAATTTTCCTCTGGTTTATCCAGTTCCTGGTTTTTACAGGATGATGTGAAATATTAAAAACATTGATTAAACGGTGCATTCCTGTACTGGAAAAAGCAAGTGTAACAAAGAACATAATTATTAGCAAACCACTGCTTTTCTCAGTTATTACTGCGATAAGTGATGTTTCAAGAAAATTGTAAGCGTTTCCAGGGAGTATTTGCTGAAAAAGTTCTAATAGTTCGGTCTGGAAATTTTGAATTGGAATAAAGGGGATCAGGGTAAAAAGAAAGATTGTGGTAGGAAGGATTGCAAATAAAAGGCTGAAAGCAATCGCAGATCCTCTTGCATCCATTGATCCTCTTTTAAAACCCCGGAAGAAATATGAAATTACATAATAAATGGGAATATGCTCAAATCCCGGAAGACTTATCTTTTTTACTTTTTTTGTAAAACGATACCCCAGATCTTTAATGATCCTGTTAAATCTTTTTTTATTTAAACCAATTATTCCCAAAGTTTATTAATTAATTGCTTTAAGGCTCATATCCAGACTATGTATCTGGTGGGTTAAAGCGCCAACTGAAATAAAATCCACTCCACATTCAGCATAATCCCGGATGGTTTCGAGTGTAATTCCCCCGGACGATTCCGTTTCATATTCTCCATTGATCAGTTCAACGGCTTTACGGGTATCATTTAATGTAAAATTATCAAGCATTATCCTGTTTATTCTACCGGTTTCAAGAATTTCCCTGATCTCATTAAGATTTCGGGCTTCAATTTCAATTTTAAGATTTTTATCAATACTTTCAAGGTAAACATGTGTTGAATTAATAGCTTCCTTTATTCCTCCGGCAAATTCGATATGGTTATCTTTAAGCATGATCATATCAAAGAGGCCCATTCTGTGGTTCTCACCACCACCGGTTTTCACAGCCATTTTTTCAAAAATCCGGAGTCCGGGAGTTGTTTTCCTTGTGTCAAGAACTCTGGTTTTTAGCCCTTCCAGTTTCTTTACATAGTTATTTGTTGTAGTGGCTATCCCGCTCATCCGTTGCATAAAGTTTAAAACAAGTCTCTCGGATTGAAGTATAGAGAGGACCTTTCCGGAAACAATAAACGCGACATATCCGTTTTTAATTTTTGCACCATCTTTAAGAAACACTTCCAATTTAAGTGCGGGATCTATTTGGTGAAATACCAACATCGCAACTTCTATACCGGCAAGAACTCCCTGTTCCTTTATTAAAAGATGTGCTCGTCCACTTGCATTTTCAGGGATACATGAAATGGATGAGTGATCACCATCGCCAATATCTTCAGTAATAGCTAATTTTATTAGTTCACTCAGGGTTTTTGAGTTCATGTTCCTTTTCTATTCTGAGTTGGTGGATTAACAGCTTCCCTTCTCTGGTTTTCAGAAGGAAATAAACACGAAAGGTTGTATTATCTGTAACAAGTTCAGCAATAGAGTATTTTGAATCTTCTTTTCCTCCGTGGTGAAGAATAGTGAATTTTTTTGGAGGAAAGTTTTTAAAAAAATCCCTTAATATTCTTTCGGCCTGAATTTTGCTGTAAAGATCTTCATTCTGGAGGACAACAAGCTCTATGTTTGAGTTAAAATATTTTGCCAGTTCCAATGAATTACCTGCTTTAAAAGCAAGTGAAATTCCTTCCGGGATCCCCTGAGGGTTTGAATAGACCATAATATCAAGACCGGCAAGAAAAATTAACAATATGAATATTTTGCGAAATCCGATCATTTTGAGTAATCTTAAATTGTATTTAAACTAATACAAAAAATGCACCAATCTGTTTTCTGCAATTTAATAAAATTTGGTTAAAGTTAATAAATGTTATTCGATCAATGAAAAATTTGAATGTGATATTACGAAAATACAGATTAGCTGCTTTATATCTTATTATCGGAGTAGCTCTGTTTACCGGTGGGCAATGGACAGAAAACTATCTTATTCGGGGAGGGAATAATTCTTCCCTGATTAAGCGGTTTGAAAAAATATTTAACAAGAAAGAAAAATTTCTGGATGAAATTCTTGATCAGGTTGTTAATGATGAGAATATGGGTATGGAGATATTTAGTCAGGAAGAAATAGCTAAGTTGAACAAAAAGAATATTGCTGTTCTTGCATATCACGATGATAGCCTGGTTTTCTGGTCTGATAATTCTTTCAAAATTCCAGAGAAAGGTTTTAAGATTGAGCAATCCGTTGTTTTTCTTCAAAATGGATGGTATTTTGTAAAGACCGTGAAAGCAGTCAACAAAACAATGACTGGCTTGATATTGTTAAAGAATAAGTATAATTATGAAAACCGGTTCTTAAGAAATAAATTCCCGGATGAATATCATTTGCCATCATGTTATTTGATATCAAAAAATGATTTAGTTAATGGAGAGGCAATTCATGCTTTAAATGGCCTAACACTATTTTACTTAACAAAGGACAAGGATACTGTTTGTTACGGAAATGCGGTATATTATATTTCTTTAATTTATTTCATTGCCTTATTGGCTATATTATTGTGTTTAAGAAAGGTTCAGCAAAATCTGATAAGTAATAAAGCAAAAACATGGGGGCTTTTTCTTCTTTTGTTGTTATTAATAATGGGATATTTGTTTTTTATAAAAGTAAAATTTTCGACACTTTGCTTTTCCCTTGATCTGTTTTCTCCATATTATTGTTCGCTCTCAGAATATATTCCTTCTCTTGGTGAGTTTTTTCTTCTATCCCTGTTCGCATTTTTCTTTTCTTATAACTTTTTTAGGGATTTTAAACTATCATTAAAATCAGATAAAACAACATTCTTTGTCAGGTTAGTTATAGGCTGGGGGTGGTTACTGATTATTTCTGCTGTTTTTGTAATCATTTTTTCAATTTTCAGGAGTCTTATTTTGAATTCAATTATACCTCTGGAATTCAGCAAAATACAACACTTTACTTTTAATAGTTTTGTCGGTATAATTTCCATTTGCTTACTTATAATTTCTGTTATATTGCTTATACAGAAAGTGATTTATTCTGTTAAAGACATACTTAATTCATTCTGGCTGACAGCCGGATTGTTTGTCTCTTTAATTGTTTTCCTGATTGCCGGACTCATATCCGGCACAAGTGTTATTTTAATGCCCGCGGGTTTTTTCCTGGTTATGGGTTTAACAGGGATTTTGGGATTGCGTTTTGGATTTACACCTTTTAATTACATGGTGATTTTGGTTTTTATTATGGGCGTTTTTTCAACAGTCTTATTGATTTCTACTATCCACAATGAAGAAATGGAAAACAGAAAAGTGGTTGCAGTAAGTTTAGGGACTGAGAGAGATCCGGTAGCTGAGTTATTTTTTGAAGAATTGGACACAGAGATACAAAATGATCAGCAAATTGTTGAAATAATGAAAAAAGGGGCGTTTTCTGCCGGAGATGAGGATGAGATATATGACATCCTGGAAAATAAGTACTTTAAGGGATTCTGGGAAAAATATGATC
>DAOVLD010000182.1 GCA_030631445.1 Bacteroidota bacterium | reverse complement strand
TTTTTCCCGAATTTTCTGAAAGGCTTCAATTCCATTCATATCAGACATAGATATATCCATTAATACTAAATCAATTACTCCGCTTTCCCCGATAGAATTAATTGCTTCATATCCATCTTTTGCCCATATAATTTTTATTTCCGTGGGTTTTAATATTGCTTTCAGCAGATCAAAACTTAATGTGTCATCTTCAGCGATCAGTATTTTTTTACTGCTCCAGTCATATTTTATACCCTGTTTTTGTTTGCTGTTGTTTTTCATTTTTTCTTTATTATACAATTTCCGTCCTCCCATTGGTAAAGCAAACCAGAACATTGTTCCTTCTGCCCACAGTGAAATATGCTCCTTCCCCAATGAAATACTTTCGTGCCTCAAATTTCACGGGGCAAGCTTCCGCCTTCAGCCTTCTGCCTTCCGCCTTCTTCACTCACCTCTTATTCTTCCTCCTTACTCAACTACTCAACTACTCAACTTCATTCTTTAACCCCCCGGTAAAGCTGGTAATATTTCCCGAATTCCTGTTCGGTTTTTTTCTTTAATTCTCCATTCTCATACATACTCGTGAATCTCATGAGATCCTGAAGGATTTGTAATGACATACTCTTTTCATACCTGGTTGCATCCTGAAATTCAGCATCCATAGAAAAATAGTATTCAAGATCTTCGGTAACTACAGATAACAAATCCTGTGCAATACTATCAGCCTTCTCCTTTGCTCCAGCCATATAATAACCTTCAACCAACCCGGCTGTAAACATATCATTGGGCAATTTGTCGAGAGGCATAATTTCAACACAACGATCAAGAACTGTTATTGCGGAATCTCTTTTCTCATCAGAGATTAATGATTGTGCCAGGCGTGCAAAATTATTTCTCACTCTCATAACCATCATCGTCCTGCGTGTATAATAATCCACGTAAACGTCCGGCTCATTTACTCTGCCCCAACTGAATTTATTTATCAGGTTATCATACATAACATCCTGATTTATCCTGCCATAATCAACAATGCCACTTCTTGCTGTTTTTATTGGAACCAGCCGGTATGCAAATCCTTCAAGCTGAAAATAATTTTCAAGTCCAATGGCATCATCATGACCTCCGGTTACAAAATAAACAGGACGATCCCAATCATTCTGTGCAAGAAAATCAATCAGCATCAACTGGCTTTTTAAAATATAGTTTCTGTCAATAGTAATATCAATATATGGTACGATTTTATCAGCATTTTCCTTAGCCACAGTGCCATTAGCCAGAACCATGGTTTTATTCACAGGTATCCTGAATTTTTTTGTCGGTATATAATCAATCCACTCGTTATCCCTGGTTCTTATTTTTGTTCCCCTGTCTTCATTTCTTACAAAATCAATAATTTTATCAATCTCTGTGAATTTATCTACCCGGTCAATAATCCACACCTGGTTATTTGTTCCTTCCTGATATTTTTCCAGGGGCAGAGAAAGAGGGAGGGCTTCAGACTCATATGCTTTTCTTGTCATCTGTTCTATATACCAGTCTGTATTAAACAACATCATATTTACCACGCGAACATCAGTTCGTATTCCTTCAACCTCCTGTGCATACCATAACGGGAAGGTATCGTTATCCCCGTTTGTAATCAAAATGGAATTTGGAGCACATGAGTTAAGGTAATTAAAAGCAATATCTCTTGCAAAATATTTACCCGAACGGTCATGATCATCCCAGTTTTCCCTGACCATTATTCCCGGAACCAGTATAAGCCATACCAGGCCACTGATAAGGGCTGCAACACTACCTGGAATATATTTTTTCATAAAATCATAAGAAGCCAATACTCCCAGACCAATCCAGATAGTGAAAACGTAGAAAGAACCGGCATATGCATAATCTCTTTCTCTGGGTTGGTTTGGATACTGGTTAAGATAAACTACAATTGCAATACCGGTCATCAAAAATAAAAGTGATGTAACCCAGAAATTCTTTTTATTCCTCTGAAGCTGGAATAGTAATCCAACCAATCCAAGAAGTAAGGGTAACATAAAATATTTATTCCTGGATGGAGTATCCATGCTTTTTGGCAAAGCATCCTGCGGACCCAGCCTCATTTCATCCAGAAAATCAATCCCGCTAATCCAGTTCCCTTTTAAGGGACCTCCATGTCCCTGAATATCATTTTGCCTCCCTGCAAAATTCCACATAAAATAGCGCAAGTACATATGCCCAATTTGATAATTAATGAAAAATCTTATGTTTTCAACAAATGTGGGTTTATATATTGTTTTCGTTTTCCCTGATCCGTCATCAACCTTTACCGGAATGCCTTTTATTTTTCCCCAATGTTGGTATTGTGCTTTATGCTCGGGCTGAGGGCTCCACATTCGCGGGAAAAAAGTCATAAAACGTTCATCATATATAACTTCCGCATTGTATTTTATTATTTCATATTTGCCGTTCCTCGGCCTGTAAGTGGGTTTCCCATTCTCTATTGCTTCAGTTGGAGCATTATAGTACTGCCCATATAAAAGGGGACTGGAACCATATTGTTCCCTGTTTAAATAGTATAGCAATGAAAAGACATTTTCCGGATTGTTTTCATCCATCGGGGGATCAGCCAGAGAGCGGATAATGATCATTGTAAAAGAAGAATATCCAATAAAAATTACCGCGGCACTTGTTAAAATAGTATTCAGTATTACTTTGTTATTGCGTGCCAGGTAATAAATAACCCCTGACACAATAAGCCATAACACCAAATTTACGAAAACCGAACCGCTAAGAAACGGAATACCTAACAGGGTAATTGCAATGATGGAAAAAACGGCAATTTCAACTTCTGATTTTCTCCTGAAATGGGTATAGTAAATGGCAAGAATAAGTGAAATAATCAAAAACAATAAGTGTATCAGAACACCTGAATTATAGGAAAAACCGAAAGTGTTTACAAATAACAGTTCAAACCGGGATGAGGTTTTGGCAATTCCCGGAACAATCCCCCACATAATGAGGCCTATCAATACAACAGAAATTACCAGAGCAATTGTAAATCCTTTTATGCTGAAGGTGTGTTTTCTGAAATAATATACAAAAGCAATTGCAGGAATAGCAAGAAGGTTAAGCAAATGTACACCAATGGATAATCCCATTAGATATGCAATAAGAATAAGCCACCTGTCAGCATGTTTTTCATCAGCAACATTTTCCCATTTCAGTATCGCCCAAAAAACAAAAGCTGTAAAAAGCGAAGATGTCCCATATACCTCTCCTTCAACAGCCGAGAACCAGAAAGTGTCTGAAAAAGCATACGCCAAAGCACCTACCAAACCACTTGCAAGGACTGCAATCATTTGCCCCCTGGTCATTTCCTTATTTCCGGCAAATATTTTTAAAGCCAGGTGTGTTATAGTCCAGAAAAGAAACATGATGGTAAAAGCGCTTGCAAGGGCTGACAGCGCATTTATCATTTTTGCTGCTGATGCACTGCTGCCGGCAAATAAAGTTGCTACGCGCGCCATAATCATATGCAAGGGGGCTCCCGGAGGGTGACCAACTTCAAGTTTATAAGCTGAAGCAATAAACTCACCACAATCCCATAAGCTTGTAGTTGGTTCAATTGTCATAAGATAAACAACCGCGGCTGTTAGAAAAGTAAGCCATCCCAAGGTTCTGTTATATACTTTGAAGTTCTTCATTTTCTAGTAATTAATAAAAAGGTAAATATTCAGTGCCTAATAAAAGAAATGAGTAAATGAGTAAATGAGTAAATGATAAAATGTCCAAAATGTTACGAGTTTCGGGTTACGAGTTACGAGTTCTTAACTTCATTTCACTTTAAGTACTGATTATGTAAAAAGTAATTATAGTAAATTTTGTTAGCGAATTTAATACTTTTTCTTCATGCTGCATTTATAACCTGATTAATTAGCAAATTAATCAGAAAGGAAAAAGACAAAAGTAAAAAGTTAAAAGTGAATTATTTGCATAAGAAATTCAGATTACTTTATTATGGAAAATTTAATTGTCTATCAAACAAACTGTGTTATTAGTACTTTTATCTTTATCCTTTTATCTTTTATCTTCTGCATAAATAATGCAGGATAAACTCTGAATTAACTATTTTTGAACGAAATATTTATTAGTCGGATTAATGAAAAAATTTGTTTTTCTTTTTTTCATAGCTTTTTTCACAACAGGAGCGTTACAAGCTCAGTATTATGTAAAAGGTCAGGATCCGGCTTCAATTCACTGGAAAGAGATTAATACAGAACATTTTCAGATCCTGTTCCCTGAAAATTATTCAAAAGAGGGACAAAGATTGACAAATATCCTTGAGTATTCCTTCCCTCATGTATCTGAACAACTTGGACATCAGCCATCTAAAATTCCTGTTATCGTTCATAATTACTCAGCCATCTCAAACGGATTTGTTTCATGGGCTCCGAAAAGAATAGAGTTATATCCGGTTCCTGATCCGGGTTCTTTTCC
>DAOVLD010000130.1 GCA_030631445.1 Bacteroidota bacterium | reverse complement strand
GCATAACCGGTTGTTCCGCCCAGGCTCAGACCAATAGCAAAAACCACCAAGCCCACAGGTAATGCCTCCAGTGAACCTAACCCAACTTTCACATTATCTATCCCCTCAATTTCCATATTTGGTAAATTGATAAACAGAACAGCAAATACAAGAACAAAAGTTCCGACCATTTCAGATATGAAATTATTTTTGTAATTCCTTATATTTGGCAGAGTACAAAAACAGCACAGTTTAGAATCCTGATTTTCAGTTATTTTAAAATGGTCGTGGTAAAACAAATACACAAGATAGCCACCAGCCATCGCGCCCAGCATTTGTGCTATTATAAACGGTACCACCTGCGACCATGCAAACAATCCGGAAAATGCCAGACCAAGTGTAACGGCAGGATTTATATGAGCCCCGCTAATAGGACCGATTGTGAATACGGCGATGAACACAGCCATACCCCATCCGGCAGTTATAACTATCCACCCGGAATTTTCTCCTTTGGTGTTTTTTAAAACTACATTGGCCACTACTCCGTTACCTAAAAGAATAAGAATAAAAGTCCCTATGAATTCTGCAAAATATTCAATCATGATATCGGTTTTATGAGTTACTAATGTGTTACGAGTGAAGCAAAATATCCTTTAGCAAGTTCGTTATACCAGGCAAGCTGATCATCCACCCATTTGCTGTCACGATTAAGTTCATTAGCCATAAGTTGTGCTGTTTCCGGTGCAATACGTAAGCTTTCTTTTACATCCAGGAAAAGAGCTCTTGTTCTTCTTGCAAGAACATCTTCCGGCGATCTTGCCATTTCTTCTCTGACAGCCCATATTACCTGTGTTTTTCTTATTAGAAGAGACTCACTTAAATATCCTTTGAATTTATCCGATTCTTCTTCAATACTCTGAACTTTTTTCCTGTCAAGTCCATAAACAGTCATCGGGTCATTATGGTCTGCATTATTTATATTATAGCCATGTATCAATAAGTGGTGAGTAATACATTTTCTTTCCGGTAATTCACCTACCATAATTGCTTTTTCAATAGTATCTTCTGCCATTTTACGGTATGTTGTCCATTTACCGCCAATAATTGTGATTAGTCCCGAAACTGAAATAAGCACTTTATGACTTCTTGATATCTCTTTTGTTGCTTTATCTTCCCCTTCCTCAGGAGCAGCCAGGGGCCTCAACCCGGAAAATATACTGAGAATATCTTTTCTTTCAGGTTGCTTTAACAGGTATTGCCCGGCATTATTCAGGATAAAGTCAATATCTTCATCTGACGCTATTGGTTCTAAGGATGGTTTATCGACAAGAGAATCAGTAGTGCCGAGTATTACTTTATTATACCATGGTACAGCAAACAACACTCTGCCATCACTTGTTTGTGGTACCATAACAGCATGATCGGAGGGCAGGAAGGATTTATCAATAACCAAATGAATTCCCGCACTTGGGCTGATCATATTTTTTACAGCTGGTTCATCCATTTTCCTTACTTCATCGGCAAAAACCCCTGTTGCATTGATCACAACCTTTGCGTTTATTGTGTAATCAACATTGTTCTCCATATCTTTTGCAATCACACCGGTTACAAGGTTTTTTTCCTTGCAAACCTGTATCACTTTTATGTAATTTATTACCTCACCACCATAATCCACACATGTTTGTGCAAGACTTA
Organism: Bacteroidota bacterium; assembly: GCA_030631445.1. GTDB lineage: Bacteria > Bacteroidota > Bacteroidia > Bacteroidales > VadinHA17 > JADFUQ01. Next base: position 4,030 of record DAOVLD010000130.1, on the reverse strand, counting down.
TCGCCATACGGGCATCATCAAACTGACCATCATGATAAATCAAACCACCTTTTAATCCATTTCGTTCAACAGTTGGCAGAACTTTAATTGTTTCTTCTTTTGAAATATGCCTTGACGGACCCAATCCTAATTTCCCCGCCATAAAATCATATACTTTTAATCCTACTGTATAAAACGGCCCTCCCCACCAGTCATAAATTGGTATTACGAATGATTGGTTTCTAACAAGATGCGGGGCGTTTTGGAACATCAATCCCCTCTCTTTCAATGCTTCAAAAACCAGTGAAACATCACCCTGCTGCAAATATCTTACTCCTCCATGAACCAGTTTGGTGCTTCTGCCTGAGGTTCCTTTTGCAAAATCATGTTGTTCCAGTAACAGTGTTTTAAATCCACGTGATGCAGCATCAAGAGCAGTGCCAAGTCCGGTTGCACCACCACCAATTACCAGCACATCCCATTTCTTTTTGGTTTCTTTTATATTTTTAAGAACCGATTTTCTATTCATTTATCAGTATTTTCAAATATTTTCTTTTAACTTTTGTTTTGATCCTGGTTACTGGCTTGCCACGTGAAATGCGACGCCTGCCGTGCCTGCCCCGCAGTGAAGAATGACCGTGTCGAGGTGAAATTTGAGGTACGAAAATATTTCAACAGGGAAGGAGCATATTTCACAGTGGTTACTGGTTACTTTTCAACCTTAACCCTCTTCATTCTATCATTTTCTTTATCTCATTTTCTCATCTTCACTCCCTCACTTACCTACTTACCTTCCCACTTTTAGTTGAGTAAGTTGAGTAAGTTGAGTGGTAAAGTAAGTTTTGAATACCTTTTATCTTTTTACTTTTGCCTTGATAGATTAACTTTTATACCAATTTTTGCTACGTTCAAGCGCCTTATTCCAGTTTTCGATCACTTCATTAAAGCCTGCCGATTTTGCCTCCGGTTCAAACACCCTGTCTTCCTGCCATTGATGTTTTATTTCCATAATATCGCTCCAGAAACCAACTGCCAACCCGGCGAGGTATGCAGCACCAAGTGCTGTAGTTTCTGTAATCACCGGGCGTACTACTTTTTTATTAATAGCATTGGCCTGTATTTGCATAAGTAAATTATTTACAGCTGCGCCACCATCAACCCTGAGTTCAGAAGGATCTACCCCTGAATCTTTTGCCATTGTATCGATCACATCCATTGATTGCAACGCAATAGCTTCCAGTCCGGCTCTTGCAATATGAGCATCAGATGTGCCGCGAGAAATTCCAATAATAGTACCTGTTGCATATTGGTCCCAGTGAGGAGCACCCAGTCCGACAAAAGCAGGGACAAAATACACGCCTCCGTTATCCCCGACACTTCCTGCTAATTTTTCAATTTCCGATGATGATTTAATAATGTGTAACTGGTCTCTTAACCATTGAACAACTGCACCACCAATAAAAATACTCCCTTCCAGTGCATATGTAACTTCCCCGTTAATTTGCCATGCGATGGTAGTCAGTAAATTATGTTCAGAGAGTATCGCTTCGTTTCCGGTATTCATAACAACAAAGCATCCTGTCCCGTAAGTGTTTTTCACCATTCCTTTCTCAACACACATTTGTCCGAACAGAGCTGCCTGCTGATCACCCGCAATACCTGATATTGGAATTTCTCCGCCAAAATGCTCCTTTATAGTATTACCATACACTTCGCTGCTTTGTTTTGGCTCAGGCAGCATACTTGCAGGAATATCAAAAATCTCCAGTAGTTCCTGATCCCACGTCAAATCATGAATATTAAAAAGCATTGTTCTGCTTGCATTTGTAACATCCGTAACATGTTTTTTTCCATGTGTAAGCCGCCAGATCAACCAGGTATCGACAGTGCCAAAAGCAAGTTTCCCTTTTTCTGCTTTTTCTCTCGCCCCTGGAACATTATCAAGTATCCATTTTATTTTTGGCCCGGAAAAATAGGCGTCAATAATAAGTCCTGTTTTTTCTTTTATTAACTTATCAATGCCTTCATTTTTCAACTGGTCGCAATAACCCGCTGTTCTCCTGTCCTGCCATACAATAGCATTGTATATGGGTTTCCCGGTTTCCCTTTCCCATATCAGGGTAGTTTCCCGTTGGTTAGTTATACCGATTGCCGCGATATCAGTAGCTATGACACCCTGTTTCTCAAGCACATCGCGAACTACAAATTTCTGGGTTGACCAGATCTCTTCGGGATTATGCTCTACCTGGCCCGGTTCAGGAAAAATTTGTTCAAATTCTCGTTGCGAACTATTTATTATCCTGCCTGAATGGTCGAAAAGAATAGCTCTGTTACTGGTCGTTCCCGAGTCAAGAGCTAAAATGTATTTTTTCATTCTCTAATATTTTAACTGTCTGTTCTCTTCCAAAGAGTTATAAGTTATGCTTTCGGAATCCTTTGCTCTCCGCTCTTCGCTCTTTGCTCTTCCTCTTACTTCTGAAATCCTGTCAGCACTGTATATCCTGTCAGTTTCCCTTTTTTGTTATATGATTCTGACCTAACCACTCCAACATTTTTAGCATACCATTCAACAGTACTTGCTTTGATTGTAATCAACATTTTTGTTGATATATCGTATGATATTTTATAACACTCAAATGTTCCGGCCTGTGTGGTAATATCTTCTATTGCTTCAACTTTTCTGTTTGAAATATTCACAGAAATGGTCATAATTTTCATACCATTATTGCTGACAGTAACCGTAACCCTCCCATTATCAAGAGCATCCCCGACTTTCAGCTCAGCAGGAATAGTCATGTTTTCTACTTCAAAAGTAGTTTCCATATTTGAATATGGGGTCAGCGTACTTTCTCCGATATAACTTTCCATATCCACATAATATCTTCCGTCCTTACATTTCATTTCAAGTTCGGTCATAAAGACTGAATCCATTTCCACGTCCTGATATTCATTTCTTATTTTAACAGTTTGGACTCCTTCCTCAACGTAGTTATCTATTACTGTTTGAGTTGAAGTTCCCGTTAGTTTATCTTTTTTATCGTAGTTACTATGTTTTAAAACCGTCCCTTTTTCAACAGGTGAATAAAATACACATTCCTGTGAAAACAAGTTTGTGGTTCCCAGAAGAAATACTCCTGCAAGCAATAAAATTTTTACTTTTCTCATAATTTTAAATTTAATTCTATTAATAAATGAATTTACGTTTCATATGCAAAAAAATCATATTCATTTTACAAATTTATCTTTTTTCCCCTGTTTCCCTGGTTTGGTACCATAAAAAATCCCGTATATTTTTTTATTTACAAAATTTATCATTGTCCCAATTTTTAGGATTATCAATAATATAATTCCGTATGCGCTGGTGCGATTTGTAATCGTGTAGATGGAATCCGGTATTTGTTTTGAAATTTATCCATTTTGCATGGTAATGTTTAATTCGTTCAAAACATCATTTTGATATTTTTTGTCTGAGTTTAATATTCTCAAAATAATTCATAATCTTCCGCAGCAAATCTGCTAATAATGCAAAATAGAGTATAGTGGAAGTAAGCCATATAAATATGATATTAAACCAGATTGTTTCTACCATCTGGTTATTAATGATTTTAACCGGGGCATAAAAGTGTGCCCTGCCAATATTTGATTCCGGGTTCATAAAAACAGGATCTTTTTTTCTAACCAGCTCATTTTCTGTCTCTGCTATTTTTTCAATCTTATTTTTATTTGTTACAACATCGGCAACCTGGTTATTATAATATCTCTGCTTTAATAATAACATAGCATCTCTTCCCAAAGAATCAACCAGTTCCTGGTATTTATTTTCTTTACTTGTAACAGCCTGGCTAGCCAGATCAATAAAATGCATTCTGACAAAATAGAGATACCCGTTTATTTCCTCTGCCAGTTCAGGAGTGAATTTTTCCTTTATAATAGATTCATTGTGTTCAAATGGTGGAAGGTCAAAGTCAGGGTTAACCGGAAGTTTATCCAATTCATTTTTAATTATTTCAAGTTTCCCTGCCAGATTTGTATTTTTCTTGTCTTCTTCAAT
>DAOVLD010000265.1 GCA_030631445.1 Bacteroidota bacterium | reverse complement strand
CGATGGTATTATTATTAATGCCGGCGGCTATACACACACTTCAATTTCTATTGCTGATGCGCTGGTTGCAGTTGAAACTCCTGCTATTGAGGTGCATATTACCAATATCCTTGCACGTGAAGAATATCGTCAGATAGCTTTTATCGCACATGCTTGCCGCGGTACCATTATGGGGTTCGGACTTGATTCTTACAGGTTAGGACTGGAAGGATTAATTGAAATTGTAAGGAGGAAAAAGTAACCATATAATAATAACAGACATAACTCATGAGCCGTAAGAAGACGAAAATCGTAGCGACTATTTCCGATAAGAAATGCGATGTTGAATTGCTAAGGGAACTTTATAATGCAGGAATGAATGTAGTAAGGATCAATACTGCACATCAGTCACCGGACGATTCTATTAAGGTGATAAATAATGTAAGAGAAGTATCTGAAAAGATTGCTATTCTGCTCGACACAAAAGGACCGGAGGTTCGAACAAACAAATCTGAACTGGATATTAAGGTATCGCAGGGTCAGAGAATTAAGATCAGGGGTAATCCTGCGATGGAATCAAACAATAAGTGTTTGTATGTTTCTTATGAGGGGTTTGAGGATGACGTTCCTGAGGGGAGTAATGTACTTATTGATGATGGTGATATTGAGTTAAAGGTAGTGGAAAAAAGTAAGGATGCTTTATTGTGCGAGGTATGTAACAGTGGGATAATTAAAAGTCGTAAAAGTGTAAATGTCCCGAAAGCATCTATGAATCTCCCGTCTCTTAGCGATAAGGACAGGATGTATGTACATTTTGCTGTTGAAAACAATCTGGATTTTATTGCCCATTCGTTCGTCAGGAGTAAAGAAGATGTCAGGGAGATACAAGAGATACTTGACAAACATAAAAGTCCAATAAAGATAATTGCCAAGATCGAAAATCAGGATGGTGTGGACAATATTGATGAGATACTGGAAAATGTTTATGGAATAATGGTAGCAAGAGGTGATCTTGCTATTGAAGTTCCGTATGAAAAGATACCCGGTGTGCAAAATATGATTGTACGGAAATGTATTGCTTTAAGAAAACCGGTGATTATTGCAACCCAAATACTTCATTCCATGATACATAATCCCAGGCCTACACGGGCTGAGATAAGTGATATTGCTAATTCTATTTACGGTCAGACTGATGCTGTAATGCTTAGTGGTGAAACAGCTTATGGGAAATATGCTGTTCGATCGGTTGAAACTATGACCAGGGTTGCTATACAGGCTGAGCAGGATAAGGAGGAATTCTATGATGCACCAACTATTCCTTTAAGCACTGAAATTTCCGGATATCTTTCCAAGTCGGCCGTAAAAGCTTCAATCAGACTAAATGCCGGTGCAATTATCGCTGATACCATTAAAGGAAACACTATCAGGAACCTTGCCGGTTTCAGGGGTAAAAAAACAGTGTTTGCCCAATGCTATTCGAAAAGAACCATGCGTGAACTTGCCCTTTCGTACGGAGTGGATGCTCATTATATGGAACTAAAAGATACTTCGCGTGAATTCTTTATTGATAACGCCCTGGATGCACTTACCAGTAACGGAATAATCACCGAAAAAGACCTGGTTGTTGTTCTTGCAGGGAACTTTGGACCTGGACCTGGTGCTTCTTATATTGAGATAACCAGTGCAGAAAACCTGAGATCAGACGATTTGCCTGAAACTCATTAGGAGTTTTTTATCTTCTGAAAAATAATCCGTATACCTGTCTTTTATAAGGTGAATACATAACAGGAATAACGTTATTAATAACGTTATTAATAACGTAATTAAATGACTAAGGAAAGCAATCCTGATCAGTTTTATTTTCCGGTCCAGGCTATGATTGAAGCCGGGAGAATATGAGCAAAATAAAGCATGCCCCCTGCAAGTATCACACTTACCTGAAGCTCAGCCAATGAGTACAAATAGAATGTGACCAGAGCAATAATGGTGAAAATGCCGTATGCATATCTCAAAGCATGTGAAGAAATTTGCAACTCTCTTTCATCCATCTTGTTTACTGGTGTATGGCTAAAATGCCATATACGGGTTGTAAAGTAGGTGAGTACTAAGCTGGATAATAGCAGTATAATTGAAACTATCCCGGCTATTATCATTGTGTTGCTCCAATAAGAATTACTACAAAATTCCCAGATAACTACAGAACCTGCCAATCCGAAATAATTGATTACCACACCGGTTCTAATTCTTTTTTTTGAATAAGATGTTTTCATTGTTACTTTTCCTTTTTTGTTTGGATTCTTTTATGCAGTTCTTCGCTGATTGGTACCTGTGGCTGGGTAGAAAAAATAAAATCTACCGGAAACCCGAATACTTCACTTACACGGAAAGCAAGGTCAAGACTTGGATTGTATTCTGCACGTTCAAGGTATCCGATGGTTTGAAAATTTACACCTGTTTTTTCTGCCAGTTCTTTCCGGGTCATCCCCCTTTCATGACGCAGGAGAGCAATCCTGTTGTATATTTTTCTCGTTTTCATACTACAAATATAACAAGATGTTGTAAATATACAACATATTATGATAAAAACATAATATTTTTGGAATAATGGAACGTTTGAGTAAACTTGTTTGCGAAAACCTCATGAGCGGGTTGTGGGAAAGATTGTGTGAGAGAATAATAGTGGAATAATGGAAAGATGGATTTAAGATTTTAGTCAACACCATTTAGGCATAGACAACTTATAACATTTAACTCAATTATGAAGTAAAATCGAAAACTAATACTTTTCCTGTAAGAAACCTTTTTTACCGCCACAAATTCAGGATTACAGTGAGTTATTTAAAAAGATGAAATTTTCCTGAAACTTTGCCCGATTTTTGCAGTAAATTAGCCATTTGTTAGTTTTTTGGATTTTTCAAACAAAAAAAAGAAAAGAAAAACGAAATGATAACAACCTGTCAATTGCTTTTGTTTTTTTTTCTGGCATTTCACCCTGTCCATGTTTCTGTAACGAGCATGGAGTATAACAAAGTGGAGAAGGTTTTCCTTGTATCATTTAAGGTTTTTACCGATGATTTTGAAACTATTGTTGAGAGAAAATACGGTGTGGACCTGAACCT
>DAOVLD010000272.1 GCA_030631445.1 Bacteroidota bacterium | reverse complement strand
CTCCTACTCCAATAAATCCTATGCGTGCTGTTTTGGAAGATAAGTTTGAGGCAAAAGATAAATGCGGAGCCAGTGAAATACCTATACCGGAAAGTGCTGCTACTTTAATAAAGTCTCTTCTGTTAATTTTTGAATTATTTTTTTTAGTAAATTTTTTATCTGCCATATTAAATTATTTAAAATACAACCAGAAGTTTTTAAAAAATATATAGAAGCGTAAAACTAAACTAATACACCTGATTTCCCAAATGTAATAAAATAATTTATGGTTCATCTGGAAGATGAATAGGTGTTAAATGGAAGAGTGGAATAATGGAATAATGGAATATTGGGAATAAATGAAGAAAAGATGGAAGAATGCCAGCCTGCCGGCAACACTCCAGTATTCCAATATTCCAGTTTTCCAGTATTCCAAAATAACTACGTGTTATCCTGAGGTACCAAATTTGTCTGTTAGTTTAACTGATTGCAGAACCAATAATATATCATATTTTTGTTATCATACCAAAAAAATATAGCTTCGTAAAGTAATTAAAAAGCAAAGCACATAATGCTACTCGAATTAACAGACTAAAACCTAACTTGACCATAAAAGCATCAAAAGATACCGTAAATACTTAGTGGTTAGCAAAACATAAAAAAGATATTAATCAAGCAATTGAGAAAACAGGAAAATTGTTGAAATGCTTTTATGCAAACTGAAAAAACATGGAAAAACCGGATGACATGGAAAAAAAAATCCCTACATACAAGAATAGAGGAAAACCCTCAGCATTACTATATATATTTATTATAACTATTACTATAGCTGCAATTTGTATAACGATCTTAGTTTGCAATAAGCATTACCGTGAAACAGTACGGTTAGCTACTGATCAGTTTAACAAGCAGCAATTGATATTGGCTCGCTCGGCTTCAGCAGGGATTCAGTATTTCATGGCTGAAATTGAAGATGAGATTTACGCATTGTCAAATTTTCCCGATGTGCAGAAAATGGAACCCGGTATACTTGAGAAGATGGAGATTTTGTTTGTTGGGATTCCGAAGGAAACATCATCACGAAGACTGGATAAAAACGGTATACTCAGGTTCATCTACCCCGACAAAGGCTGGCGAAAAGATCTGATTGGACAGGATTACAGCCATGAGACTTACTTTCAAAAGGCGAGGGAATCAGGAAAGACTGTCATCTCCGGGTTGATCATCAATGAAATAGGTGAGCAGCGTGTACGAGTTGCAAGGCCAGTTTATATTGAGGACGAAACCGGGACCAGAATATTCAATGGGATCATAATTGGTTCTTTCGATCCAAAGAAGTTAAGCGAGCTATATGTATCTCCAATCGTATCCGGTGAGACAGGCTACGCATGGCTGCTGAACGAAAATGGAAACTTTATTGCACATTATGAACAGGAATTTATTGGCAAAGATGCCTTCATGGCTAGAGCGGAAAGGAATCCGGACATCTCCTTTGATAAAATAAACAATATCCAGCGAAAAATGATGGCAGGAAAAGAAGGATTAGGCAGTTATATATCAGGGTGGCACCGTGGGGAGAAAAAGAAAATCGAAAAGATTGTTGCATACACGCCTGTCCCGGTTTTTAACAAAGGCTGGTCTGTAGCCGTATGTGCCCCTACCACCGAGGTGGAAAAGATTACAAGTAAAGCACACAGAAATGAGCTGTACTCAATGGGCTTTATTATCCTTATTCTGACAGCCGCAGGTATTTCCTTATTTATCGCACTTTATCGCTGGACACGGTCTTTGGAGCAAGAGATAGAAATACGAAAACGGGCAGAAGAAGAACTTAGAGAAAGTGAAGAACAATTGAGAAAGTTAAATGCTACAAAAGATAAGTTTTTCTCTATTATTGCACATGACCTGATTAATCCGTTTAGTACAATTCTTGGGTTTATCGATTTGTTGGTTTCGGAGTTTGAATCACTTGATTCAAAGGAAATTAAAGATATTATTAATGCAATCAATAAAGATGCAAACGAGACATTTGATTTGTTGAAAAATTTACTTGATTGGTCGCGCTCTCAAAATGGTAAAATAGAAATCAAGCTTGCAATACATAATATAAATGAACTTATTGAAGATGTTATTAAATTAATTTCTTTCGCTGCAAATAAAAAGGAAATAAGGATTAATGTTAGCCTTGATCAACAAGATGTTGCTTTTTGTGATTTTAATACTATTAGCACTGTCTTTCGCAACTTATTAAGTAATGCGGTAAAGTTTACTCACAGGGGAGGTAAAATTTCAGTTACCTCAAAAAAAGCCAAAACAGGAATTGCTGTAAGTGTTTCAGATAATGGTGTCGGAATAAAAAGAGAAGATATAGAAGAAATATTTAAAATTGATTCTGAGGTGTCAACAAAAGGAACCGCAAACGAAAAAGGTACAGGACTAGGATTAATGATTTGTAAAGAATTTACTGAATTAAATAATGGAGAGATAAGTGTTACAAGTGAGCAGGGCAAAGGTTCGGTTTTTACAATAATATTACCACAGGAAGGTTAGGAAGTAGAAAAGGCAAAAGGCAAAAGGCAAAAGTGAAGAAAAAAGAAAGTAGGTGAGTGGTTGAGTAAGGTGAGTAAGGAAGAATGAAGAGTTCAAAATTCAAGATTGAAGAATCGTGAATCGTGAAGAGAGAGATGAGTAGTTAATCACTATACCCACTTAATCACTCAACTACTTAACTTCCTCAACTAAAATAAGTAACCAGTTTATTATGAAAACCAGTGCAGTACGAATTTACGGCAAAAACAACCTTCGCCTTGAGGAGTTTGACCTTCCTGCAATGAAGGATGATGAGATACTTGCAAAGGTAGTGTCAGACAGTATATGCATGTCAACGTATAAAGCTGTAAAACTGGGAATTGCTCATAAGAGGATACCT
>DAOVLD010000146.1 GCA_030631445.1 Bacteroidota bacterium | reverse complement strand
GAAGAGGAGATACTTCTTAATGGTTTTACATATTCGAATGATTCGGCAAACAATTACCTGAATATATTTTCCGGCCAGTCGGCAGTAAATTTTGAAATGGATAGGGTGCTTCCTGCAAGTACCTCCGTTTTTATTGCTTATGGAATTAATGACCCACAGTTATTTAGAAAAAAGTACAGGAATTATCTGGAGAGGGAGGGACTCATTACTGCTTATCAAAACACGTTAAACGAGATTAATAATAAAACAGGATATGAACTGGAAGAAGAATTCTTTGCATTTCTTGGAAAAGAAGTAGGGTTTGCCATAACCGATATTAAAAATGTTGATAAATCGCAGAACAGATTCGTTGTTTTTGAAACCAGGAGCAAAAGTCTGGCAGAGAAGTCGCTTGAAAAGTATATTTCAGGTTATTGTAACCGGACAAATCAATCCTGGTCAAACTTTGTTAGTTATTGTAAAATAGATGCAGAAACTAAAGTTCCGGTATATAAATCACCAGTTCACTTTATCCCCGGGAAACTTTTTGGTAAGATTTTTGGCGGATCTGCATTTCCTTATTTTACGCTTGTTGATAACTACCTGGTATTTGGTAATTCATTTCAATCATTATCGAAAATTATTCATAACAATATTCTCCAAAAAACTCTTCATAGTGATCTTCATTACCGTGAATTTGCCGATAAGCTTTCTGACAAATACAATTTTTATTTCTACATAAATATTCCCCGGGGACATTCACAAATAGCAGATTATCTTGATAAAGAATTTCAGGAAGGCTGGAAAAGTGAAAGCAAAATTGTAAATAAGTTACATGCTTTTGCAATACAGTTCAGTGAAAGTAATTCGATGCTTTATAATAATGTTTTTCTAAAATATCAGCCTGTTTACAGGGAAGAAGCACAGACTGTCTGGCAAAGCCTGCTTGATACAAGTTTTACATTTAAGCCTCAACTTCTGGAAAATCATTATACTCATAACAAGGAAGTTTTTGTTCAGGATCATAGTAATAAGATTTATTTAATTAATTCTGCAGGCAGGGTTTTATGGAAATTGCCTCTTGAAGAAAAAATTATTGGACAGGTTTATCAGATTGATTTTTACAAAAATGAAAAATTGCAGATCATATTTAATACAAAAGAAAAACTTTATTTAGTTGACAGGAATGGCAACCACGTAGAGCGATTTCCTGTAAGGCTCAGATCCAAAGCTACATACGGGATGTCATTGTTTGATTATGAGAATAACAGAGATTACAGAATATTTATTCCAGGTGAGGATAAAAAGATTTATGTTTACAATAAGGAGGGGAATATTGTAAGCGGTTGGTCATTTGGACACACTGAAACAATTATTGATTCATATATACATCATTTCAGAATTGGAAACAAGGATTATATTGTGGCTGCAGATGATAACAGGATATATATATTAGACAGAAAAGGCGATATGCGGATAAAAATGAAGGAAAATATTACTGTTTCGGAGAACAATGATATTATTCTCGATGTCAAAAGTGTTGATGCTGACCCCCGAATGGTTACAACTGATAAATCGGGAACAGTTTGTTTTATTTATTTTAACGGTAAAATTGAAAAGAAGAAAATAAAAGATTTTTCACCTGAACATTTTTTTAATTATATGGATATTAATGGAGACGGATTTTTTGAGTATATTTATATTGATAATAAAAAACTTGAAGTTTATAATTATAGTAAATCATTATTATTCTCTTATTCATTTAATGATATTATTGAATACAGACCCATTGTATATACTTTTTCATCAACCAATAAAAAGATTGGAGTGGTTTCGGAACGGACAAACGAAATATACCTTTTTAATAACGATGGCAAACTTTATAAAGGCTTTCCCGTAAGTGGGAACACCTTATATTCTATTGGGAGATTTAAGCGAAATGACAGGAAATATAACCTGATTGTTGGGAGTAAGGATAACTTTCTGTATAATTATTCCGTTAAATAAAAGTCGAAAGTTGAAAGTTGAAAGTTGAAAGTCGAAAGAGAAGAAAGAAAAGTTCAAGGTTCAAGGTTTGAAGACCTTAACTCGTAACCCGTAACCCGTAACCCGTAACTCGTAACAATTTCGAAAAACGTAGAATGTAAAATAAAAAGAGAAGAATTAATGCCAAAATATAAACAGATGAAAAAAGGAATTATTTATACCGGATTAGGAATTTTATTATTATTTATTCTGACAAATTCCTGTGTTAAAGAGACTTATGACATGGATAAGCTCTCTACTCAGGCATCTGTAGATATAGGGGTTTCGGTGCCTGTGGTTAAAGGTAGTCTTACTCTCGGAAACGCGATTGAGTCTAATGATACCCTAAGGTTTCTGGAGGATAATTCAATAACCATTGTTTTTCAGGAAGACTCACTGTTTACCTTTGATGTCTCTGAGATACTGGATATACCCGAACAGGATGAACAAAATAAGAGTTTTCAGTTAGGGGCACTGGAGCTTGCTGATTTTTCGGGCGACGGATCAATAAGCCTTGATAAGATCAGTGCCGGTTTCCCCCCTGCTCTCAGGGCTGTACTGCAGGCACTTGACGGGACGACAAGCCCATTCCCGGAAATCCCCCCTTTACCCGGGGATTCTATTACAATAAGCTCTTTTGACAATTTTTTTCAGGTGGAATTTGGATCAGGTACTATTACCATGACCATTACCAATAACCTGCCGGTTGGAATAAGCCTTAAGGTTGTAATATTAAACACCTCTGATAACAGTCAGATAGGGGATACACTTACATTCAACGATATTCCTCCCGGAGGCACTGCAAATTCACAGATTGATTTAACCGGAGAGATTGTTTCAAACTCACTTACAGCTGAACTGGTTACAATAAGCTCGCCCGGAAGCACTGTCCCGGTGCCGGTAGATCTGACCAATGATAATATAAGCGTTTCTGTATCTACCTCCGATTTAACTATTGTTAGAGGGCTGGCTTATTTACCTGAGCAGTTGTTCTTATCGGTTGCTGATACTATTCAGTTTAACCTTGACAATGATGTGGAGATAACCTTTTTAGAACTCAATACAGCAAATATTGATTACACTCTGGAATCGCATATAGCAGAGGATGTGGAAGTTGTTATTACACTTCCCACTTCTCTGGTAGGAACTGATACAACACGGTTTACGATTTCTTTGGGGGCAAGTGGTACACAATCAGGTCAGCTTTCAATGAATAACACTGTTAATGATTTTTCTACAGACCCCGCACAACCTTATAATTCCATCATGTTTGAATATGGGTTGTCTGTTAAACCTTCCGGAGGAGGGATGGTGTATTTTGATCTGACCGATTCGGTTAATCTAGCCTATAAGATAAGTGATATTGATTTCTCGTATGTTGAGGGTTATTTTGGGCAACATAGTTTTGATGTTGATGAAGATACAATTGACCTGGAGCTTGAAGAAATTGAAGATCATATTTCCGGCACTTTTACATTTACCAATCCAATAGTAAACATTAATTATTCTAATTCAGTCGGAGTTCCTGTTTCGTTTGATCTTAATCTTATTGGCAGCAACGGTGCAGGTGAAACACAAGGATTGAATGCATCAACAATGAATATTGCTTATCCTGCTGACAGGGATAACAGCCCGGTTACTTCAACAGCATCATTTAACAAAGACAATACAGATATTGTCGAGCTTATTGAAATGAGGCCAAACAAGATCACCTATTCAGGAGGAGCAACAGTGAACCCGCCTGGAAAGTTAGGATGGGATAATTTTGTTACCGGCGAGAGCAGTGTCGTTGCCGGTTTGGAAGTAGAAATACCATTTGAATTTAAGGCAAACCTTACGCTTCAGGATACACTGGAGAATCCTTTGAAGCTTGATAGTCTCGATTTCAATATTGATATTGAGAGCGCAAGTTTACATTTGAAGGTAGATAATGGTTTCCCGTTTGAGGTAGGTTTTAAAATTATGCTTTATGACTCTGTGTTAAACCAGGTACTTGCCTCTGTAAATGTCCCTGCCTTGTTCCCGGCAGCACCGGTTGATGCGAATGGTGATGTTACAGAGGTAATCAGCGATACCACATCAATCGTTTTAAGTGGCGATTTCTTGGAAAATCTTGAAACTGCCCATAAACTTATTGTTGCAGCCAGTTTAAGTACATCTGAAAACGGGACACAGGAAGTAAGGTTATTAACAATATATACTATTGATTTTAAGCTGGGTGTAAGTACAGAAGGGTCATGTGAATTTGACTTTGGTGATTCGGATGACGAATAGAATAAATTACAAATTAAAAATTACAAATTAAAAATTATAAAGGGAAGAGTTGAGTAAGTTGAGTAAGTTGAGTAAGTTGAGTAAGGAAGAGGAAGAAAGAAGAAGTTAAAAATTGAAAAAATAATTAGCATGATAAAAAATAGATCAGTTTTTATTAGTTTTATTCTCCTTGGGATGTTAATGATTCCACATAGCCTGAAATCACAGGAGAACCAGACACTTTATTATATGGGACTCCCACAATCAAGACTTATGAATCCTGCATTACAAAGCAGTTGCGGTTTTTACCTGGGGCTCCCGGGAGTTTCATCCGTTTATTTTAATTATTCAAACAATAGTTTCAGTCCTGATGATTTTATTTTTAAAGGAACCGGCGAGTATGCCGATTCCCTTATCACTATTCTTCATCCCAGTTATGAGATTAATGATTTTCTTGATAAGCTTCCTAAGAGATTATATATTTCACCTGAAGCTCATGTTCAGTTGTTTGCCTTTGGGTTCAGGAGTGGAGACACCTATTTCACTTTTGATATTACTGAAAAAGCAAATTCTTTCCTCTCCTTACCGAAAGATTTAATGACACTTGCTTTTCATGGGAACAGTGCGTTTGTTGGGGGCACTGCTGATTTTTCGGATATCACCTTTGATATGACTGAATACAGGCAATACGGAATGAGCCTTTCAAAAAAAATCAACAAAAATTTAAGCTTTGGTGCAAAAGGCAAACTGTTATTCGGAAAAGCTAACCTTTCTTTAAAAAATGCAGACCTTGGAATAACTATAGATGAAGGAAGTCCCTTTACCCATATACTACATTCAGATGTCAGTCTTAATGTATCTGCCCCGATTACAGTTTTCCCTGATTCTGAGGGATTTGTTGATTCCATTTGCGTAGAGATGGGCGAGGATACACTTGGTTTTATTCTTGATTTTGCTTTGAATACGGGAAATGTGGGGTTTGCAGTTGATCTGGGAGCTATATATAATATTGGTGATTATTTCACACTATCGGCAAGTGTAGTGGATCTGGGGTATATTAACTGGAAACAGGATGTACACAATTTTGTTTCGAAAGGGACATATAATTTTGAAGGAATTGATGCCTCGCCGGAATTTGATGTAACCGATACCCTG
>DAOVLD010000233.1 GCA_030631445.1 Bacteroidota bacterium | reverse complement strand
TCAGCACCCCAGGCACCTTTTCCTGCAAATGCTCCGGCAACACCACTTTTCTCGGTAATATCCTCGAACAGTCCGTTACCGATATTACGATACAGGGCTCCGTACCGAAGATCGACAACAAGCAGGTCAATCAATCCGTCATTATCAATGTCCCCAATTGAGCCATGCATCGACCCCGTTGGTACTCCATGACTGTTTGCCGCAACACCACTGGGTACAGCAACATCAGTAAATCTGAGATTATCGTTTCTAAAAAGAAAATTCAACTGATGGTCGTTTCCCTGAAAAATATCCAAATCTCCATCATTGTCATAATCGTATATGGTTAATCCCATACATTTCGAATCGGGAAAATATAATTCATATTTTTTTGTAACATCAATGAACCGCCCATCTGATTGTTGTTGGTAAAGCATTGATGCCTGTCCCTTATATTCAGATGGATGAGGCATCATATCCGGTGTGGTTGGTGAAACATATGCCGGGTCAAATGCAAGGAAATTTCCTACCATTGCATCAATTTTATTATCTGAATTGAAGTCCCAAAAAGCAACACCAACGCTCCATTTTACAAATCCATTTAACATTTCCGGTCCTTTAAGTCCTGATGATTCAGTAATATCACTAAAAGTTCCATCACCATTATTCCGGTAAAAAATATTTGGACCATAATTCAATACGTACAAATCCTCGTCACTATCATTATCATAATCAATAGCACCTGCTGCCATACCCCAGGTTGGATCATCTACTCCGGCTTTCCGGGAGATCTCTGTAAATGTTCCGTCACCATTGTTTTTATAAAGCTTATTGCGTGTATTTTTAAACACTTTTCCTGCCGTATCAGAGATGCCTTCAATATAGGTTCCATTAAGCATATACAGGTCGGGGAGGTCATCATTGTTAAAGTCAAATATGGTGATACCGGATCCGCTGCTTTCCAAAATATTCTCATAAGTGAAATCACCAAATGTATACCGGAAATCAATCCCGGCTTGTTCAGTGACATCTGTAAAACCAGTATTTTTATTTTGAGCAAATGATTCCAGTAGTGGACTGTAAAGAAGGAGTGCCAGGTATGATAAACAAATAAATCTTTTATTTATTAGCTTCATGTTAAATCTCATAATTAATGATTAAAATTCGAAATTTGGAACTCGCAATACAGGAAAAATATAGCCACAAAGACACAAAAACACAAAGATACACAAAAGTTAAGGTGATAGAAATAAACCCTTTGTGAATCTTAGTGACTTAGTGTTTTAGTGGCATTTTCTTTTTTTTGACTTTTTAGAGTAGACTCAAAATTATAAGTTAATGCTTTCACAAAATCCTTTGCTTTTAACTCTTCACACTGTAACTCTGCGATTACATTAATTAAAGAATTAACCGCCAAGTACGCTAAGGATGCGCCAAGAACGCAAAGAATAAATATTCTTATGTGAACTTTGCGCCTTCTTTGCGATCTCTGCGGTTAGTTTTTCTTCCATCATTCCACTTATTCCACTATTCCTCTTCCGCTCTTTCCAGAATAATCTCCGCAGCAATCCGTACAGCTGACCGTACAACGGCACTACATTTGTTTGTAGCATCCGCTTCCTGGAATTCTTTAAGTTCCTTCGGGTTGGTTAAATTAAAACATCTGCCAAATTTTTCTTTTTGAATATCATGACACATGGTGCTACCAAACTCTTTCTCAAAAAGTTCGCAAAATTTACCGGAAGGAATTAGTGAATCTCTGTAGATATCCCAGTCATGTAATTCGCTTTTCCCCCTACCATAGATCAATCCAAAAACCATAAGTGGCCCAATTACAGCTCCACATGTTTCTCCTCTTTCCGCGATACCAGATAAAGGAGTTAGAGCCTTCAAAACTTCATCTCCTTTAAGACCAAATTGCTCCTTTAATGCTAAAAAACTGCTTTGCGCACAATTAAATGAAATTTGCATATAATTATTTACTTTTTGATCGAGCAACTTCATAACCAGGTCTCTCGGCATTTCCAGGTTTTCTGAAATTTTATTTTCCCAAGTGTCTTCAGCTGAATCTTTAATTATTCTGTTACTTTTATCTTTCTCCTTGATACAACTTGATCCCAAAGCTACACTTCCAATAGTTGCAGCTACGATATTATAAATAAAATTACGTCGTTTTAGCTTCTTTTTCATAGCACCTTTTTTTTCTGTTTTCCGAAATAAAGCACCCAAAAAGAAAAAATCAATCTATTGTGTGAAATTATTGATTACGCACCTGTGGTGCTTATTTAATATCGTATTACATAATCCCCGAGCTGCGCTCAGCCTGTCCCGCTTTATCGGGAGGGCTGTTGATTAACGCCCCCTTGGGGCTTAATTTATAAACAAATATATCACAAAGATAGTGAGACACCCAAAATTATACTTTGCATTTTTAAGTAGATTGTGGACTGCTTACTGTAGACTGCTGACTGTAGACTGCCGATTGATTTAATCTATCTCAATAATTGCTTTCCGAAAGTTCTCAGTGGTAACTTTTCTTGTGTTATATACTTTCATATATTCCAGGTATTCAGGATCAGACGGATAGGACTCCTCAGATCCGTATGGATACCTGCTCATACCATGAAATGGCAAGGGTAATACAGTCTGTCCGGTTGCTGTGTTTAAATCACCATCCTTTACCCATCCAACACTATGGATAAGAAAATCTCTTTTCCACCCTTTTGGTAATTCAGGTAAGTTTTCAGCACTAAATTTTATTGTAATCTCATCACCTGCATTTTGTATTATGTATTTGTCATCTGCTTTTGTAAGAAGAGGCAACACATCACCGTAACGGGTGTAATTTCCCAACAAGTCTCTCCATTTCTGATCTGTATTAACATCGTTATAATCAAACCAATGTGGTCCATATCTGCCTCCTTTCCTGTATTCGCGTGAGAATCCCCTGTAGTGCAGGTCTGCTGAACATGGATTTAGTTCAATCGAACGAATTGGTGCTGATGAACTATCGTTAGTATAGAAAATATGATCCCAGTAAATTTCCATATTGGTACGTATTCGGATCCGTGAATCTGATGTAGGGATTTTGCCTGAAAGTTCAACTACAATGGTTTTATCTTTTCCCATCGGGAAGCTTATATTATCAATAATCGTTTCCCATTCACCTTTTTTATTAATTACCTGAATGTATGGTGAAATTATTTTTACCTCGTCTGATTGTGAAATTGAGGCATTAATACTGGCGTCAGATGGAAATAACCAGCCATTAAGGTAAAGGTAAATATCTTCTGATAGATCAATTTCACCCAGATTTAAAATTATGTCGGTCATTTCAGTTACTCCCTGATACTTTCCCTGTTTGAAATGTGATACATATTTATCATCTTTTTCAGCAATAAATGGCAGGAGGTTTGCACCATTCTTGTTAATTGCTGATACCGGTATGTGTTTTTCTCTAACCTGGTAAACCTTATAACCCGGA
The DNA here is from genome assembly GCA_030631445.1 of Bacteroidota bacterium. Classification (GTDB taxonomy): domain Bacteria; phylum Bacteroidota; class Bacteroidia; order Bacteroidales; family VadinHA17; genus JADFUQ01. Next base: position 208 of record DAOVLD010000233.1, on the reverse strand, counting down.
TTACCGGGGGGGGTAAATCTTTCATCAACAAACAGGTCGATTGAATCGGGATGATCAAGTGCAATTAGTTGTATTTTATCAATATATATTGTTTCCCATAATTCATCCGTGATCTGAATTGAATATTTGCCTTTTTTGGGCTTTAGGAATTCACCTGAAATTTTGATATAATCAACAGAAGCATCAGAACAGGCATATTTTGTAGCTT
>DAOVLD010000253.1 GCA_030631445.1 Bacteroidota bacterium | reverse complement strand
CCTAAAATTCAAAATGACTAAAATGACTGAAATTAAAGAATCGTGAATCGTGAACTTTTTTACGTTGAACCTTGAGTCCACTCCGAAAAGTGAAATTCTTGCCACAAAGACACAAAAACACAAAGATACACAAAAGTTAAAGCACTGAAAATAAACCCTTTATGAATCTTTGTGACTTAGTGTTTTAGTGGCATTTTCTTTTTTTTGACTTTTCGGAGTGAACTCAACCTTGAACTTTGAACTCTTTATTCTTACTCCTTACTCAACTTACTCACCTACTCACCTTACTCACCTTACTTAACTTTAGACACTGAATAGTTACAAAGGATCACTATACTTATCGATAATTCTTCTTTCTTTTTTTGTAGGGCGACCATCTCCCCTTTTTCTGTAGCCGAATCCTGGTAATTCTTTAACTTTTAACTTGTCAGATTCTTCTTGCGGGGTTAAGTCCTCAAAGCATTCTTTAGCAAGTTTTGCTGATTGTCTTTTCAGCGGTAACCCTTTTATCCTGTAGGTGAAGATAACGGGTGGCTTTTTAACATTAATAATTTCATCTAATAAAACATTCCTGGAAGGTTTTACAGGCAGATTATCTATAATGACTTTTCCTTTACGACAGGCTGTAGCTGCCATGCTGCGAGTTTTAAAAATTCTTACTGCCCAAAGCCATTTATCAATCCTGACTTTTTTCCTGTCAGCTGCCATTTATGTTTATGTTAAGTTTTTTTAGTGACATGAAAAATACAAAATCAAGCTGGTGAAATCAAAAAGCAGATCAAGTGAGTGAAAAAGTGTCAGCCGGAATCATTTTTTCCGGTTATAAAGGTTCATAGTGCGTTTAATTCCAATGGTACCGAAGCTCTGGATAATTTCAACAGACTTATTTACCAGCTCGGCGACCTGTTTTTCTTCATCATTTGTCCATTTTCCTAAAACATAATTAATCTGGGTTCCCTTGCCAAACTCACTGCCAATACCAAAACGCAGGCGAGCATAATTACTATGTCCCAGAATAGTTGAAATATTATTTAATCCGTTATGACCGGCATCCCCACCGGCAGGTCTTAATCTGAGTGATCCGAAAGGTAATGAGATGTCGTCAACTAATACCAAAAGTTTCTCAACAGGTATTTTTTCTTTTTGTAACCAGTAGTTTACAGCTTTACCGCTAAGATTAACGTAAGTTGTAGGCTTTATTAGGACAAAAGTACGTCCTTTGTATTTATATTCTCCCCTGAAAGCATATCTTTTATCCTGAAAAGTTATATTATTCAAATCAGAAATAGCATCCGATATTGCATATCCGATATTGTGGCGGGTATTCTGGTATTCATCGCCAAAATTTCCTAACCCTACGATCAGAAATTTCAAAACAGGAAATTATTAGATTATTTAGATTCGCCTTCTTCCTCGCTTTTTTCTTCTGGCTTTTCTCCTTCTTTTTCAGCACCTTCAACTGCTTCTTTATCTTCAACTGCTTCTTCTCCTTCAACAAGTTCTGCAGCCTCTTTGGCTTCAGCTTCTTCAGCTTCTTTGGCTTCAATATCTTCAATAGCAGTAAGCATAGCTTTTGAGATAACTCTGGCTGAAACTATTGATATAATCATTGATCCTGAAGAATCGAGAAATTCTAATCCTTCAATTTTAAGGTCCTCAATCCTGATTGTATGACCAATATCAAGATCTGTAATATCAATTTCAATATATTCAGGGAAATCTTTAACAAGCCCCCTTGCTTTGATGATTCTTCTTCCTAAACGTAGCTTTCCCCCGGCTTTCAGACCAATTGATTCACCAACAATCTTTACCGGGAGATTAATTATTACAGGCTGATCGGGATAATATTCTTTAAAATCAGCATGGATAATTTTATCGGTTACCGGATGAAATTGGAGTTCCCTGATAACTGCATCGTGATTATTCCCTTCTATATCAATTTTAAGAAGATATACATTTGATGTATAAACAATATCTTTAAAACTAAGTTCAGGCATAAAAAAATGTATATTTTCTTTACCTCCATACATTACACAAGGCACTTTTTCTTCCATTCTTAATCTTCTGGAGTATTTTTTACCTGTATCCTTCCTTATAGTACCTTTTAACTCAAATGTTTTCATTTTACTAAATTTTGGTTGTGCTACTCAAGGATAATTAAAAGTTCCTGTTTGCTAAATAATAACAATCCTCCCATCACACGTTAGTAAATAACTGATTTTTTACGGGGTGCAAATATAATAACTTATTGAATAAAACTATTACTTATTGACTGATAATTGTAAACTTTGTTAATTACATCGGCGAAAACATCAGCTATGGAGATTACTTTAATCTTTTTTGATTCCTGTTTCAAAGGTATAGAATCAGTTACGAGGAGTTCTTTGATAGGTGAGTTTTCGATTCTTTCATAAGCATCACCAGAGAGAACGGGATGTGTTGTTGCTGCACGGACACTTTTTGCACCTTTGTCTACCATCATCTGTGCAGCTAAAGTGAGAGTTCCTGCAGTATCGACCATATCGTCAACAATAACAATATTTCTATCCTTGACATCACCAATCACCTGTATTTCATCAACATAATTTGCCTTTTTTCTTAATTTGTAACAAATAACCATTTCACATTTCAGAAATCTGGAATAAGCATTTGCCCGTTTAGTTCCACCCATATCCGGCGCTGCAATTACCAGGTTATCAAGGTTAAGGTTTTTAATATAGGGAACAAAAAGTGATGAGGCAAAGATATGATCAACCGGAATGTTGAAAAATCCCTGAATTTGATCAGCATGAAGATCCATGGTCATTACACGATCAACTCCGGCAGTAGTAAGAAGATCTGTTACCAGCTTAGCACCGATAGAGACACGTGGTTTGTCTTTCCTGTCCTGACGCGCAAACCCGAAATAGGGAAGGACTGCAACGATATTGTATGCAGAGGCTCTTTTGGCAGCATCGATCATCATTAATAGTTCGAACAAATTATCTACAGGTGGAAAAGTTGATTGAATAATAAAAACCTTACATCCTCTTACAGATTCCTCAAATGAGGGTTGAAATTCACCATCGCTGAATTCCATCACAGAGCTTTGCCCCAATTCATTACCGAAGCGTTTAACGATTTTTTCTGCCAGGTAACGTGTGGCTCTGCCTGAAAAAAACTTAAGAGGAGGTTTACCATCCATTGTTTTTAGTTTGATTGATTTTTGAATGATGTAAAGTTAATAATCTCTTTTTATTTAATGTAACTAATCTGAACTAAAGTTGAGTAGTTGAGTAAGGTGAGT
>DAOVLD010000268.1 GCA_030631445.1 Bacteroidota bacterium | reverse complement strand
CCTTTCTTGACGAAACGCTTGATATAAATACAACTCAATCGTATCATCTGTCCATTCAAGTCAGCTTGAATGGATTTTCTTTTCTTATACTTGATACTGTCAGAAATAAATACGTTGCTTTAAAAAATTATCCTCTGGATAAACAAAAAGGAATTCCTGAAGATCAATTAAAGGACATTTTTAAGAAAGATGAATTTCTGTCCCGGAAATATAAAAGTTCTTCATATTTTTTTATCACAGACAAATCCACCCTGGTACCTTCACCCCTCTTTAACAAAGAAAAAATTAAGGAATATCTCATATTTAACCACCCATTAGAAGAACATGATAAGATATTCTACAATGTAATTAAGAACGCAGGTTCCTATACTGTCTATTCTATCCCGGTAAATATCTGTGAAATACTGGATAAGCAATTTCCTGAAATTAAAAGCTACCATCAGTCAGTTCCGTTTATTGAACAAATCCTGTTGAAAAATCAACCTGGAGGGTTTGATCATTCTGCTTTTGTCCATGTTACACCCGGTATTTTTGATATAGCAGTGTCACGATCAAAAAAACTGATGCTCTATAACCAATTCCGTTACAGGAATGAAAACGATTTCATCTATTTTGTATTATATATATTTGAACAACTAAAGCTTAATCCTGAAAAAACACTTCTTTTACTCTCCGGAGAGATAACGAAAACATCCAAATACTATGAGTCTGTAAAAAAGTATATCAAATCTATCAGATTTGAAAAGCGTGATAGTCAATTCACATACAGTTATACTTTTAATCAAATCCCCGAACATACTTTCATTCCTCTGCTAAACCTTTACAATTGCGGATAATAAGCGGGAAATACCGGTCGAGACTATTACATCCGCCAAAAGGTATTAAGGCACGTCCTACTACCGATAAAGCCAAAGAAAGTCTGTTCAACATCCTGGTTAATCTTTTCGATTTCGATACTGCCGAAGTTCTTGACCTTTTTGCAGGTACAGGTAGTATTAGTTATGAATTTGCATCAAGAGGCTGTCCCGGTATTCATTTGGTCGAGATTAACAGCAGACATCTTGCTTTTATTGAAAAAACGATTAAAGAGCTGGAATTCTGCCAGATAAAGCCTTTCAGAACAAACGTTCTCACTTTTCTTAAAACATGTAGTTATAAGTATGATATTGTTTTTGCCGATCCACCCTATAACCTGAAATGGATAGACTCAATCCCTGAACTTGTTTTAAATTCCGGAATACTAAAAAGCGGAGGGATATTCATTCTCGAACATCCCAGGAATAAAAACTATTCACATCTTATAGGATTTAAAGAAGAACGTAAGTATGGAGGAGTGCATTTCAGTATGTTTGAAAATATCACACCACTGGAAAATAATAGTATTCGCCGATAACAAAAGTTGGCAATCGGCAATTGGCAGTTGGCAGTTGGCAAAAAAGAATAAAGAGCGATAGTAAAACTCCACACCCACACAAACTCGTAACACGAAACCCGTAACACGTAACAATCATTCACTCATTTCCTCATCACCTCATTACCTCATTGCCTTATTCATTTACCGATTATCCAAAAATAGCCTCCTGATATGCCGACCATATATATTCTCCCTTACTTCTTCGGATATAATTTCTGAATATTTTTCCAGCATATCCAGGTATATCTCTCCATATCCAGCGGCAATTTTATAAGACAGATGAAGCAATTGTCTGATGTTGAGGTTGTATTCCGGATGACCAAATGAGTACTTACCTAATTCCATCTTTTCTCTATTAATTCCGGGATGTAAAAACGCAATGATGCAGTATTGCTATGATGCAGTGTTGTAGGGAGGCTGTGATGTTTTTTTGCGGTGACGACGAGACTCGAACTCGCGACCTCCGGCGTGACAGGCCGGCATTCTAACCAACTGAACTACGCCACCGTTTTTTAAATTGCCATGCAAAAGTAACCCATTTTTTATTTCTACAAAAATATCATTACTGTTTTTTAAGATTAAACCTTATTGAAGAAAACTGATCTAATAAACAATATATCAGTTCTTCATATAATAAGTGGAATGATGGAATACTCCATTACCCCATTATCAAATTACTCAATTTTAAAATATTGATAATAAGGGTTATATAATTAAGCGTAAAAAAAAGATTCTTTTTCTTAAGGGTAACAAAATACTTGTGTGTGTTATAATTGAATCTGAAAACAAAAACGGACAAAAAAAAGAAAATAAAGTATAACCCATTAAACTTTAAAATATTGAAAAAATAAGTTTCAACATTTTTGCAACAGTTCTGGCAACATCATTTCTTTTTATGTGAAATTATACTGTTCAAATAAAAAACTGGACATTTTATACAATAAAAGTTAAAATCTTTGACAATTGATAATATTAACAATAAATTTGCAGCAAATCAACAACCATGAAATACCGAAATTCATCAGATAGAATTCTTTAGACAACTTATGTCTGATCGTGGTATTTTTTATTAATCTATTGAATTATGAGTAATTTTATATATCAAATAAAAGAGTGTGGATTCGCGTTAATTAGTGATCTTGTAGCAATTGTTTTTCTTCTGGTAACCCTTTCCTCTATTGGTTATTTCTTTTGCGCCACAATCATCAAATTGCTGTGAAGTATGCTCTTTTAAGAATATAACTATGTGTAGTTAGAAACCTTAGCTCCCTTAGCCTTTATTATAATCAACTGAACCGAGTTTGCGAGCTCAATGAAGTTAAATTCCAATACATTCAATTACCATCCGGGAATGAAGTTAAGTCCAAGTACTCCTTTTTGAATTCCGTCATCCCGGAAAGGAAATGCATAGTACGGCTCAAGAATTATTGCCCCGAATATGTTTACCCTTAAGGAAGCCCCGGCACTGTATACCGGCATCCGGAGATCCTGACCATCTGCTCTGTAATCAAAAGAGATATCCTCAAAATCATACCATGCCAGACCGGCATCAAGGAATAAGCATAACTCGCTAAACAGTAGTTTCGACTTGATCAGTGAGAGTCGTTCCGGACCGGTAAACGGGAACCGGAGTTCTAAATTGGCAACTG
>DAOVLD010000267.1 GCA_030631445.1 Bacteroidota bacterium | reverse complement strand
AAATATGAAGAAGGCAAAGCTTATTTCAAGGTTAAAATAATACCAACCACCCCCGGTAGTTTTACTTATGGGTTCAGATTATTTCCTAAACATGAAAATTTGTCTCACAGACAGGATTTCATTTGCCTGAAGTGGATATAGATATTAGAGTTTATTTAGTGCTTGTCCATAAAGTCAAATAAAAATTACATAAGCACCAAATAACAAGAACCAAAATACAAATAAATCTCAAATTCCAATAACTAAAAAATCAAACAAATTCTTTTAAATGTGCTGTTTGGGGTTTGTTTTTTCAAACATTGAGTATTATTTGTTATTTGTTTTTTTGAGATTTGTTATTTTTTTATAAACGAAGTATAGAGGTTATAGGCAGACTCTTATTAATACCAGTTTTTTCCCACAAGTGAAGGTTTAATGGTAAAATATGCAGACAGGGGCAAACATAACACTATCGTATTTACCTGGATTTTTCCCTTTTAAAAACCAGTGCAGTTCTGCTGGGCAAATATAATTTCAGAAAATATTGTTCCGTGGAGATCTGCTCCCCCGGTTTAACAGGATAGTAAATCAATGTTTGATCTACCAGTCCCTGACCACCGAATTTTTTATCATCAGTGTTTAAAATTATTTTGTATTTAGCAGGGTCGGCAAGAATTCCATAATCTGTAAAAGAGACAGAAGGATTGAAATTAAATATAAATAATAAATTGGCCCGTTTGAAAGCCAGAACCTGGTCCCCTTCATGAGAAACGATTTTATATGGGAATGGTTTGGAATAACAATTTCCTTCGTTAATAATAGTTATCATATCCCTGTCAAAATCGGACAGGTAATGATATTTGAGACTCCGGTTATGCATTAAACTCCATTGTCTTCGGGCATATTTATACGACCAGTTGTTACCCTCTCTGGGGAAGTCAATCCACTCAGGATGACCAAATTCATTACCCATAAAGTTCAGATAACCCCCGCCGGAAGTAGCAATAGTTATCAACCGGATCATCTTGTGAAGAGCAATCCCCCGGTTAATGATCAGGTTTTGATCATCTTTGTTCATATGAAAATACATTTCCTTATCTGTCAGCCTGAAGATTATAGTTTTGTCACCAACTAAAGCCTGATCATGTGATTCGGTATAACTAATGCTTTTTTCATCAGAACGGTGGTTCGTTAATTCATGATAAATCTGACTGACATTCCATTGCTCATCCGGTATTTCTTTGATAAGCTTTATCCAGTAATCAGGCGTTCCCATAGCAAGACGGTAATCAAAACCAAATCCTCCGTCTTCTATTGTACTACCCAAACCCGGCATTCCACTCATTTCCTCTGCAATAGTAATCGCATCAGGATTGCATTGATGTATAAGCTTATTTGTCAGAATTAAATAAGTAATGGCATCTTCGTCCTGATTTCCGTCATAATAATCATCATAGGATGAGAAATTCCGGGAAAGTCCGTGGTCAAGATAAAGCATACTGGTCACACCATCGAATCGAAAACCATCGAAATGGTATTCATCAAGCCAGAACTTGCAATTAGACAGGAGGAAATGTAAAACTTCGTTTTTGCCATAATCAAAACAAAGAGAATCCCATGCAACATGTTCACGCCGGGAACTCTCATGAAAATATTGATAATATGTTCCATCGAAGCGGGCTATACCTTCAATCTCATTTTTTACAGCGTGCGAATGAACAAGGTCCATTATTACTGCAATACCATAACCATGTGCGTCATCAATAAGTGCTTTTAATTCTTCAGGCGTTCCAAAACGGGAGGAAACAGCAAAAAAACCGGAAACATGATAACCGAAAGAACCGTAATATGGATGTTCCTGTATTGCCATAAGCTGGATGGCATTATATCCGGATTTTGCTATTCCTGGTAAAACATTTTTTCTGAATTCCTCAAATGTGCCGGTTTTTTCTTCTTCGGTTGCCATTCCAACATGTGCTTCATAAATAAGAAGTGAGGTTTTTACGGGATTGTAATCAGGGTATTTCCAGATGTATGGTTTCTCCGGAGCCCAGACATTCGCATTGAAAATTTTTGTTGTTTCATTTTGAACCACATATTTTGCATAAGAAGGGATACGGTTGCCACTTCCATCATCCCAGTGAACTGATAACCTGTACAGTGCTCCGTGCTGTAAACTGTTTCCCGGTAATTTTATTTCCCAGTTTCCGCAGTCTTTTTGTGTTAACCTGTATTCCTCATTTTCTTCCCAGTTTGTAAACTCACCGATAAAATAAATTTTCCTGGCATTAGGTGCCCATTCCCGAAAAATCCAGCTGTTATTTGTTTTATGAAGTCCGAAAAATAAATAGCCTGTAGCAAAATCTACCAGCTTTTTATCTCCTGTTAGTTCTTTTTCTTTTTGCCTGGCTTTTTCTTCCCGGTTCAGGATAATTTCCTGAAAAGGTTTTAACCAGGGGTCTTGACGTATTATTCCGGGTGTCTGCATTTGGTATATATTAATAATTATTAAGTCAATAGTAACTATTTAGTGCCCGTCTATAAAGTAAGTAAAAATTGATTTAAGAACAAGGAACACCGATTAACGATTTGTGAAGTGGTTGAAAATCTGAAATCTAAAATCGTTAATCCTTGTTCGATATTCAGCTTAACTAAAACTTACCGACTTTATGGACAGACACTATTTAGTGCCTTCGCTTCGACTGGGCTCAGCATAAAAAGGTTGGAATGACTAATAAATGAAATGCCTAAAGTGCATAAAATGTCAAGAATGCTAAAATGTTTATAACGCCTAAAGTTATAACTTCTTCTCAACTTTAGTTCACTTTAAGTACTTATTAGTTACAGTCAATCTAATATAACAAATTTCCGTTTATGATTCAGAAAATATAATAATTTGCCTCTTTTTTTGTAATTTTGTGCACATTTTCAAACCATTATGCAGGTATATAAAGAACAGGATAGGTATGATATTAAAAACCCGGTAGTTACAGTGGGTATTTTTGATGGTGTACACCGTGGACATCAGCATATTCTGAAAACTCTTGCAGAATACAGAGACAGGGTTAAGGGAGAATCTGTGATACTTACTTT
>DAOVLD010000111.1 GCA_030631445.1 Bacteroidota bacterium | reverse complement strand
CTCATGCATTATTGATGGTGCTCACACCACAACCCGGCTTACAAAAAGAGATTAATAAAAGAACTGTGGAAGAACTGGCTGCATATAAATCCACTCTCGACGATAAAGGTCTTGAAAAACTCATTAATGAAACTGAAGAATTATTGGCACACCAAAAACGTGAAGATTCACCAGAAGCCCTGGCAACTATCCCTCTGCTGGATATTGCTGATATAAGTAAAAAAGTTGAATGGTACACGATTGAGGAAAAAACAATTGCCAATATACCGGTGGTTCACTACAACGATTTTACCAATAATATTTTATATACTAATTTCTATTTTAACGTCAACGCTCTTCCACAGAATTTAGTTCCTTATGCTTCACTATTATCATCAGTTCTTGGAAAGTTAAACACTGAAAATTTCACCTTTGGGGAACTCGATAATGCATTAAATATTCATACCGGTGGGTTCTATACAAGGACAAACACTTTCCTTGAAAATAAATCGGATGATAATTTATTACCGAAATTTGTTGTCACATCAAAAGCAACAACCGGTAAAGCTGATAAACTGTTCGAATTAACCGGTGAGATAATAAATAAAACTGATTTCACCGATATTGAAAGGTTAAAAACTGTATTGGTCAGACACCAGTCACGGGTAGATGCCAATATCAAACAAAACGGGATACGTTATGCGATGACCCGGTTATCATCGTACTATTCTAATGATGGAATGTTTAATGAACTTACCGGTGGTTTGGAATATTACCGCTTTATAACCGATCTCGTAAGCAAATTTGACGAAAACAGCGAAGAGATCGTTAAAAACCTTACTCAAACTGCCTCTTTGCTATTTACTCAAAAGAACCTTATTTCATCTGTTACCTGCAGTAACGAAGATATGGAAGCTTTCTCTGCAGGATTCGAAAAACTAGCAGGTTCACTTCCCGAAGGAGAGGATCAAATAGAAGAGTGGAAATTTGATTTTACTAATAAAAACGAAGGATTACTTACTGCATCTAAAGTTCAATACGTAATTAAAGGCTATAATTTTAAGAAACTGGGTTACGAATGGAATGGTAAAATGCGTGTACTGAACCAAATCCTTTCCAGAGACTGGCTGCAAAATCAAATTCGTGTAATTGGAGGAGCTTACGGTGGATTCTGTGGATTTTCTCCTTCCGGAGATGTTTTCTTTGCTTCGTACCGTGACCCGAACCTGAAAGAAACCCTTGAAAATTACGATGCCACTCCGGGGTTCCTGCAAAACTTTGAAGCTAATGAAAAAGCAATGACCCGCTTCCTGATTGGAACAATTTCAGGAATGGACCGGCCTCTTACTGCTTCACAAAAAGGAGATATTGCAATTCAAAGGTATTTCGAGAAAACTACAATCGAGAATATTAAGGATGAAAGGTCTGCAGTTCTCTCAACTACTGTGCAAGACATAAAAGATTTCGAAAAAATTGTTCAGGATATTCTGAAACAGGATGCTTTCTGTATATACGGCAATGAACAGAAGATCAAAGAAAACAAAGATTTGTTCCGCGAAATGGTTATTATTTCAAAATAAATCACTAAAAATTAAAAAAAGAATATATTATGAAACCAAGAAAAATTAAAGACAGAATTTATTGGATGGGATCCGTGGATTGGGACAGACGACTCTTTGACTCACTGATCCCTCTACCAGACGGCACAAGTTACAACGCTTATCTTATTGAAGGCAGTGAAAAGACGGTTCTGATTGATACTGTCGATCCATCTATGGTTGATGAACTGCTGGGGCAGCTTGAAAATGTCCCTAAACTCGATTACGTAGTTTCACTTCATGCGGAACAGGATCACTCAGGCAGCATTCCCAATGTACTCTCCAGATACCCTGATGCAAAATTGATTTGCAGTTCCAAAGCAAAAAACATGCTTATGGATCTTATGCCTATACCCGAAAAATCCATTATTACTGTTAACGATGGTGAAACAATCTCACTTGGTGATAAGACGTTGAAATTCATATACACCCCCTGGGTGCACTGGCCGGAGACAATGGTTGCCTATCTGGAAGAAGATAAAATTTTGTTCAGTTGTGACTTTTTCGGTTCTCATATTGCAACAACCGATCTCTATGTTTCTGATGAAGGACGTATTTACGAGGCAGCGAAACGTTACTATGCCGAGATCATGATGCCTTTCCGAAATATTATCAAAAAGAACCTGGAAAAAATCGCCCTTTACGATATCTCTATCATAGCCCCCAGTCACGGTGCTATTTATCAACAACCATCCTTTATTATTGATGCCTATAAAGCCTGGATCGGTGATGCACCGAAGAACCTGGTAGTTATACCTTATATTTCAATGCATAGCAGCACAAAGCAAATGGTCGATTTTCTTGTCTCATCTCTTGTAGAAAAGGGAGTTTCTGTTGAGAAATTTGATTTAACCGTAACTGATATAGGGAAACTGGCAATAACTCTTGTTGATGCAGGTACAATCGTTGTTGGAACGCCAACCATTCTTACAGGTCCTCATCCTAACGTCGTTTATGCTACATATCTGGCTAACGCATTACGTCCTAAAGCCAAATTCCTATCCATTATCGGCTCGTACGGATGGGGAAATAAAACTGTAGAGATATTGGCAGGGATGATCCCTAATCTTAAAGTAGAAGTTATCGAACCTGTTCTTGCCAAAGGCGTACCTTTAGAGGATGATTTTAAAGCTCTTGATAAATTGGCTGAAAGCATTGCGAGCAAACACAAAGAGCATGGATTTAAGTAACCTGTGCCTGTTTTTGTATTAAGAAGAAAACTGTTTCTTAGGAATACGTTTTTATTGCATTTTATGGAATTAAATGGTAATTTGCATTAGAATATTATTGCTTTATAACAAACAAGGAGATAAAAGAAATTCAGCTATGCCACAGGAAGACACCAGGATTTAGCAGATATTGAAAATTTAGAATAGAAATATAGTATAGAAAATATCCTGAAGTTTAACAATTAAATATATGTATTATGGGAAACAGGGAAGAATATATCGACAAACTGGCAGCCCGGTTAAAAAAATGGGATGCCGAAATCAGTAAACTGGAAGCAAAAGCTGAAAAAGCAAAAACGGATGTAAAAACAAAATACACTGAAAAAGCTGATGAATTACGTGCAAAAAAAGAATCAATTCAGCAAAAAGCCAGGGATTATCGTGATGCAAATGAAGAAAAATTTAATTCAATAAAGGATGTTATTGAGGATAGCCTGTCAAATTTAACCAAAGCAATTAACGATACATTCGCAAAGCTTTCTGAAGAAGATCCTGAAAAAAAGACCTAACCTGACCAATTACCTGCTGTGAGCTTAACTCCGTTTCACTTCCTGAATTCCTCAGGAGTTAAAAGTTAAAGGAATGATTAACAAAAAAGTGCAATATATCAGAACACTTGAAGCACAGTTTGAAAGACTGAATACCTACCTGGAAGCATTGGATATCAGTATGAAAAATGCTGATACGGAAACAAGAAGAAAATACGAAGAGAAAATAAAGGATATTCATAATAAACGGGATATGATCCGGGAAAAAATAAAAAGGGTCAGAGAATCCGATGGAAACACATGGGAAGTGATTGGAGAAGAAGCCGGAAACGTTTGGGGATCGATTAAGAAAACATTTAGAAAAGCAAAAGAAGAGTATAGAAAAGGCTATGAAGAAGGTCTGGACGATTGAATACGGACGTGGTTATCATACCAACATGGATACCTACGAAAGACTGCTAATGAATGATATGAAGCACAATGCAGTTATTGTTGCAGCCCTGGTTTATCCTACAGCAATGCGTAATAACCTCCTGACCAGAAAACCACTGCCGGAGCCGCAAAAAGAAAGGTGATTTATTTATTAGTACCTCTCCCATGCCATAGTCCGGTCAGACCGCTCACTCAATTAAAAAACAGACAATTGAATATATTTTTTTGGTTCGACAAATTTCGTGAATATAATAACGTAATTAAATTTTAAACAATACTACGCAGAAAACTGGAAGACAGAGAAAAGAAGTAAATAGCATGAAGTATAACAGTCAATAGGTGGTCATTAAGTTGTCATTAGGTAGTCATTAACGTAAAGAGCGAAGGGGTGAACAGTGGAGAAACTTGCATCAACCCATAACACGAAACCAGTAACCCGTAACATTGTATCCCGTCCCGAAAGAATGTCTACACAATACTTAGAAAGTAGTTTATTGGAAACAAAAATCATATAATACCGAAATACAAAATCTTACAAAACTTGAATAAATAAGTGTGGAAAACAATAAGTGCATCAAACGGGCTCCGGATATAATATTTATTAAAAAAGGAGTATTATATAGAATCTGTTTTTACTTGGATAAATGAGTATTATATGGAAATCTGCAATAGAATATAAAGTTTTACCTCATCCCCCACCTCTCCAAATCAAGATTGATTTTTATGAAACTGATATTAATTTGCAGATTGATAATAATCTAAATCAATTTTCAAACGTTAAAAATATCTATTATTTTTATATAGGAATTAATACCATGATTCAAATGATTGTATAGGTTTGATCATTCAAATACTGGAGGAGTTATCATGAAAGAAAGTAAAACAAAACAATTAGCACTTAAAGACGGCACTAAAATTATTGTGCGGGCAATGAAACATAATGATCTTGAACTGTCGTTGGATTTTTTCGAATCTCTCAAAGAAAAAGAACGTCGTTTTCTTCGTATGGATGTTACCCGGAAAGAAAATGTTAAAAAACGGATCGAACAAATAAAATCAGGTCAGGTTCGCAGAATTGTAGCTACCTGTAAAGACAAAATCATTGCTGATGGTGCACTTGAATTAAGTCATCATGGATGGGAAGAACACATTGGTGAGATGCGAATTATTGTTGCCGATAATTTCCAGAAAAAAGGACTTGGAATGATCATTGCCCGGGAACTCTATCATCTTGCTGCTGCGGAAAAACTGGAAGAAATAGTTGTCAGGATGATGAGGGCTCAAATTGGGGCTAAGAAAATCTTCAGGAAATTAGGATTTCATGAAGAAATTATATTACCTAATCACGTAAAAGACCTGAAAGGAAAGAGTCATGATCTGATAATTATGAGATGCAATTTAAAGGAATTGTGGAAAGAAATGGAAACTTTCTTTCAAATATCCGATTCGAGAATACGCCGGTAACAACAATTTCACCAACCGCAAGCAACCGGTCCAACTGCCATCTTTCATCAATACCATATGATCCTATTATAAAAGCCCCGGGACACACGAAGGAATATTGCTTTATTGATCGACCAAAAAGAGAGAAGAAATTACCAGTAATGCTTTCAAAAAACAGATAAAAGTAATTTTTAACACTTTTATCTTTTGCCCACAGTAAAATATACTCCTTCCCTGGTGAAATGTTTTCGTACCTCAAATTTCACCCCGATGAAATAAAAAGAATTACATGGGGTAAATCCCGCAGGATTTTTTTTCCAATGGGGTAAACATGGCATATTTTTTACTTTTAATTTGACAATAGTATAATACAGAAATACAAACTCTTACAAAACCCGGGAATTTAATTAAGAAAAACAGGAAGTGTGTCAAACGGGCTCCGGATATTATATTTATAAAAAAAAGGAGTATTATATAGAATTCGTTTATATTTGAATATATGAGTATTATACGGTAATTTGCGGTAGAATATAATGTTATGTTTTCAAAACAAGTAACACAATAACACAATCAAATTTGTAAATTGAAAATAGGGTGAAATGAGTTTAGAAACTACAATTATCGAAGTAACAATTGATAACATTTCAGAACATCCCCAGGTAATTTGTTTCATAAATTCAAAACATGAGTTTTATTATAAAAAGATCGATTGGCTTAAAGAACAATATGAAAATGGATTGAGAACAAGGCTGTTATATTTAAAAGGCGAGAAGAAACCAGTTGGATTTATTGAATATATCCCTGGAGAACATTGTTGGCGATCAGTTAAAGCAAAAGGATATATGTTTATCCATTGTCTTTGGACGAATGGAAAAAAATATCAACACAAGGGATTAGGAAGTTTATTAATTGATGAGGTTGAAAGGGATGGAAAAGATATGCTGGGTGTTGCTGTAGTAACAAGCAATAAATCTTTTATGGCTAATAAAGAGATATTTATTAAGTATGATTATAGTATAATAGCAGAATCAGGGAAAGAGCAATTATTGGTTAAACAATTCGGAGAAGGGCCTTTACCCTCACTAAATAACAGGGAAGCTGAATTGGAAAAATATAAAGGACTAACGATTATCTATTCGAAACAATGTCCCTGGGT
>DAOVLD010000058.1 GCA_030631445.1 Bacteroidota bacterium | reverse complement strand
TGCGTTGATTAAATCAGGCTACTTGATCATGTTTTTATATAACATGTGCATCGGAAATGTATATTTGTATTAAAAACAAGATCAAACTATCGCAAATAACCCTTTATCGAGGTAACCTGCGAATTTGAGGACGTAATTAATAACGTTATTCTTTTGTTTCATATTCACATATTCTCCCCACCACTTTCATATCATCCAAATTTGATAATTGCCTGGAGTTTTGTACTTTTATTATCAATTCAGACATTGTTATGATCAATTCATTTAACATTAATCTCAGCCTATTTGCTATCCTTTGCTTTTTTCTGCTCAAACCCTGTCATTGTCCGGCGCAGGACACTACATCTGCTTCGTTGATCATTGGAGTACGATCACACTGGGGGTTTATTATTTCCCATTCAAAAAAGATCGAAGAGCTGTCGCATACAAATCCGTGGGGCATTGAGATGGATATTAACTGGCATCTTATTAAAAAAGAAACCTGGCAATACTGTTTCTGCTACCCCCGAACAGGTTTTTCCTTTTTATACACAAATTTTTCGAACCCTGAAGTTATTGGCAGTGCATTTGCTCTTTACCCTTTTATTGAACCCTTTACCAGTGCACAAAAACCTTTAAGTCTTTCTATCCGGTTTGGAATGGGACCTGCATACATGACAAAAATATATGATCCGGAAGAAAATCCTGAGAATTTGTTCAATGCGTCGCATTTGACTTTTATCGTTGTGTTAAACCTTGGATTCAATTACAGGATCTCTCCAAATATGAACCTGCGTATTGCAGGTAATTATAACCACACTTCCAACGGCGGTATTAAGCAACCCAATCTCGGTATAAACTTCCCTACAATTAATGCCGGACTTGACTGGTCGCTGTCCCCGGCATATTTCCCCGACAGGGAAAAAGATCCTGATCTTGTTCCCAATCCGGAGAAATTCAGATTTGATATATACCTGTTTGGTACCGGGAAAATTGACCGCAAAGGTTCAAAGAGTTACATTATAAGTGGTTTTGGGTGTAATTTCAGTGAGCGGGTTGGCAGGATCAATGCTATGACATGTGGTATTGAATGGATAAATGACGGGGAGATCAAATACCTCGCTGAGAAGAACCAAATAACAAACCGCTACGGAGAAATAATCGATCATCATAGGGCAGGATTATTATTCGGGCATGAATTGCTGCTTGGACGTTTTACATTCAGCCAGCAACTGGGTTTTTATCTATATTCTCCTTTTGAACCGATGGATCCAGTATATCAACGATACGGGATTTCATACAAAATTTCTGACCGGGTTTTCACCGGGATAAATATAAAAGCTCATAGGCATGTAGCCGATTTCCTTGATGCAAGGACAGGTATTACTTTCTAGGCGGTTTACCATATTCTGACGGAGCTACTTTATACAACTCCTTAAAGCATTTCGCAAAATAAGATAAGTTATTAAACCCTACTTCATAAGCAACCTGGGCAACATTTCCATAGTTTTGCTCAAAAAGCTTAGCTGCTCTTTTCAGTCGTATTGTACGGATAAATTCGCTTGGGTTTTGACCTGTAAGGGCTTTAAGTTTACGGAACAACTGCATCCTGCTCATCCCAACTTCATCCTGTAACTTTCTGACCTCGAATTCATTATCATCCATATGTTCTTCAATAACCACCATTGTATTCTTAAGGAATTTTTCATCAACTGACGTAACAGCAATATCTTTTGGTTCAAGAGTTATCTCACGGCTAAACCGGTCACGAAGCCTATTTCTTTGTTCAATTAATTTCCTCACCCGTAACTTTACTTCTTTCATACTAAACGGTTTGATAATATAGGCATCGGCTCCGGTTTCAAGACCTACCAGTTTATCTTCTTCCTCAGCTTTGGCAGTGAGCATGATCACAGGAATATGGCTGGTACGCTCATCCGTTTTTATTTTATTGCACATTTCAACGCCATCCATACGCGGCATCATAAGATCGGTAAGTATCAAATCAGGTATATTTTCTGTAGCTTTATCAAGTCCAACAATTCCATCATTAGCTTCCATGATACGAAACGAATCCTCAAGCTTTTCCCTCAAATGTGTCCGGATATCGGTATGATCCTCAACAATTAAAACCAGAGGAGGTTCATCTTCAGACTTCGAACTATCGTAAATATCTTCAATATTCTCCTCGCTATACTTAATATCATTAATATCCTTTGAATAATTAATTGTATTTATTTCATCAGGTTTTTTCAGCAGGAATTCCTCTTCCCGCAGGTGATCTTTTCCAACAGGTACTCGAACAGTGAAAGTGGTTCCTTTACCCAACTTACTCCTGACATCTATTTCACCATGCAACAATTCAACCAGTTCTTTTGTCAGGGCAAGACCGATGCCCGTCCCACCACTCCCGTCATAATTGCTACTTTTTACCTGGTGAAAGCGATCAAATACATTATTAATTTCATTTGAAGGGATCCCTATACCGGTATCAGAAACAGTTACCTCCATCAACTCCTTTTCGTGTTCAGGTAGTTTAACTTCACATATGACTTCCCCTCCTTCGGAAGTAAACTTAAATGCATTTGATAAAAGGTTAGTAATTATCTTCTCAAATTTATCAGGGTCAAACCATGTAATGAATTTTCCATCAGGGAGTTTATACGGGAAACTGATTAATTTTTTTTCAGCAATTGAGGCAAACGAAATAATAAGAACCCGTAGAAATTTCATCATATCCTCCTGAACCAGTTCCAGTTTCAGGCTTCCGGCATCCAGCTTTGACAAGTCTAACATTTGGTTAACCAGGTTCAGCAATCTTTTTGTATTGCGTTGCATCATTTGAATTGCTTTCCTGGAGGGTTTTATTCCGGGTTCATCTGATAATATTTCCTCAAGCGGACCCATGATCAGGGTAAGCGGTGAACGAAGCTCATGAGAGATATTGGAAAAAAGTCGCGACTTTAATTGGTCCATCTCTAACAGTAATTGGTTAGCCTTTTGTTTGATACGGAAGCTTCTATAAACAATGAAAACCAAAACGATTATAAGCCCTGTGACCGAAATAAAAAGGATCATCAGGATTTGTGTCCGTTTTAGTTTCTCTGCACTTAGTTCCTTCTCTTTAGCATATTCCCGGTCCCATTCAATCCATGCCAATTGACGATTTAATTCATCATTTCTTAAACTGTCATTCATTCTTATAAAAAGATCTGAATAATAATATGCTTCTAAATATTGTTTTGATCTATTATATGCATTTTTAAGCAGCTCCGAAATATCCCTGATTTTTTTTGGTGATTGACTTGCATAAGCCATAACCATCGCGCTGTCAAGATACTTAATTGCCAAAGAGTATTTTTTTTCGATATTATAATTTCTGCCTATATGATAATAAATATCCTGTATTACCCCTTTATTATTAATGCGTTTGCTTAAATCAAGCCCCTCAAACATATTTTCCTTAGCTTCTTTCATCCTGCCAATTAATTCATAATATTTACCAATACATAGGAACGAATAAGCCAGGTTTTCCTGATCCCGAGTCTCCTGAAATATTTCTTTTGCCACAGAAAAATAATAAAAAGAGGAATCGTATTTTCCCAATTTATTAAAAACAGAACCTAAATTTATATACAAAGTACCTAGCCGTATTGTATCTCCAATATCTTTATATGCACTAATGGATTTCCTGAAATATTCACCCGCTTTGGGAAAATTTTTCAGTTCGTAATGCAAAGCCCCGTATTGATTATTTACAGCAGCAATTCCTATTTTATATCCTGCTTCATCATACAATGACATACAAATTGACAAGCATTCTAAAGAATTAATGTAATTACCTGTTCCTGAGGAGATTAATGCTATCCGGTAATAAGAGTGTGCTATACCAATAGAATAATCTAATTCTCTTGCTAACTCCAAACCTTTCTCGGCATAATTTAGTGCTCTTTCAGGATCAGCATCCATAAAAAACCAGGCAGAATCATTTAATATACTGACTTTATGGGTGTTATCGTGAAGATCCGAAATGGTGAATTTTGAACTGTCAGGAAAAATTTGACAAAACAAGCCATTCCCGGCAAAAAGAAATAAAATAAAGCCAAGCAATAACCTGTAAAAACTGTAAAGAGTATTAAGCATGTACTTCAGTATTTTCCATAATCCGAATCACGCCAATTTTCCGGAAGTCGTCCAGTATCTCCCAGGAAGTTTTTTCATCATATCTCTTACGGCACATTTTTAAATATTCTGAGATCCTCATATTGGAAAGATTCTCTAAAATAAACGATAAATTATTTGAAAGTTTAATTACCTCCGCTTCATTTTCAGATATTCCTATCACTAAATATTTATTTTTTCCAATTTTTGATTTCAATTTTTGGTTATTAAGAGTTTTAAAATTAATAGTCTTTTCTAATAAAGAATAATTTAGTGAGAGAATTTTCCAAACCGGTAAGATCTCTATTGAATTAGCAGGATAAATTTCCCCGGATCCATCAATAAATTCATCTGATAAAGATCTTTTTTGGTTAACTAAAGTCATTTTTATTGCCATAAATGCCTTTGTCATATCTAATTGTATGATATCTGAAATATAGTCTGGTAACTTGATCGCATTATCAGCAACAACTTTTTTAATTATATTAACAAGGGATTTAAGTGCATACCTTCTGCTAACTAAGTCGTTTTGCTCTTTTTTACTTATTATATCAATATCAAGTAATTCCAAAATTTCTTCGACCCCCCGGTTGGTCGATTCTTTTACAACCATCAATGTTGGAGTGAAGAAATGCACCAGGTTAACAAGATTGCTAATAAAGGTCAGTAATGGTCTTGAAAGTTCCTTAACCGGAAGGTAGAAAAATGAACTGTAAAATTCAGGATCGTTTTTAATAAACTTTTCAAGAAATTTTTTTGTGCCAATCCCGGTAAACCCTGAAAGCAAACCATCATACTTTAGTTTATCCTTGTACTCTGAGTATAACTGTGTTCCCGGAAGAATTGATAAAAGTGTCATCTGAGGTTTAGCTCCCATTGAAGCGGTAATAAAAACCGATTCCAGTGTTTTTTTTAACTCTGCTTTAGTTTCATCTGGAAATCCTGCCATGTATGAAACCGTGGTTCGGATACTAACAGAACAGCTATTATTTATGATCTCATGCGCCTGATCTATCTTTAATTTCTTTTTAATTTGTTTCTGTATCCGTTCTGAACCGGATTCTATCCCAAAAAAGATCCCTTTGCAACCACTTTCACTCATTGCAGTCAATAACTCCTTGGATACACAATCGGTGCGAGCTGAACAGTTCCAGGTATACTTCCTTCCGGTTTTATAATAATGCTCTGTTAAATCTTTGCATAATTCCAGAACAAAATTCTTATCAAGGGTTAACATGTCATGAGATAGCCCAAACCAGGTTGTATTAAATAAATCATAGCAATAATCCATCTCCTCAATTATCCTTTTAACCGGTTTTACCCTGTACAATCTTGAGAAGAATTGGTTAGTGGAGCAAAAAGTACAGTTGAACGGGCAACCGCGTCCAATATCAATGCTTAAAAATTCATTAGAGTGTATTTTTTCATAAGCAGGAATTGGCAAAGAGTCCAGATCAATAATTACCTGCTGTGATGGATTTGCAATCACCTTGTTCCGGGCATTCCGGTATGTCAGCCCTGCAATATCCTGAAGTTTCAAAAGTTTCCTGTTCTTTCGCAGTATATATTTTAGTAATAAGTTAATATTATGGTCTGCTTCATTTCGTATTACATAATCAACAAAGGGATATCTCTCCAGTGTTTTTTTGTGAAGAATTGAGGCTTGGGGACCACCTAGCACAATAGGTATTGAGGGATTTATTGTCTTAATTTTTTCCGCAAGTACTATTACCGATGGAAATGAATGGCACCAGGTAGAGAATCCGATAATTTTAGCATCATTCTGTAAGATATCTTCTGCACAACTTAAATAATCATTTTCATCCAGGAGCAATATTGTTGGCTTGTATATATCAGATGTAAATTGGTTCTCCTTTAGACTACTGACAAGTGTTAATAATCCAACAGGTAAAAAATCCTTCCGGTTATCAACAAAATATGGACTTGTTATAGGAGGAACAAGTAGTATATCCGGCTTTTTTTCTGTGTTTTCCAAGTCCCGCCTGGTTTAAAATCTATTGAATAAAGTCAAACACATGTTTGTTCTATAAGCCATAAACATCTAAAACACCCAATTTGTGTGTCTTATTAGATGTATTTTTCAAAAGAAACTTTTGTTCCTCCTTCACCAGGCTTTTCCTGCTGTACTATAGGCGGGTTCGGTGGGTCATGTAATATTTTATACTCGGCTGATTGATCATCGGCATCTTTTGTAAGTTCTATAAAGGAATCATTGATTTTTTTTAGGAGTTCGTCTTTGTTGGCCATAACTCATTTGTTTTTAATTAATACTGTTATAATTATGTAAAGAAATAAAATTACAAATAAAACATGTGAATGACCAGTTTTTTTAAATTATTTTGACGAATTATCACATCAGAAAATAACTTTCCTCCGGTCTTTTATTCAAAGAAACCGGACACTCAAGCGCCCGGTCTCCGGTATCCTATGAAAAACTCTACAAGAACAGGTACGACTTTTATATCCCACCCTATTCAGCAATAAATATACAACATACAATGAATGAAAGTCTAACACATATGTCCCACATATTGATACATATGTTACATAAGTATGCATTTTAGGGTCATTCGGGAAAATGGAATAGTGAAGAAGTCGAAGAGTCTAAAGGTCTAAGAGTGGAAGAATGGAAATAGAAGGGATAGAGGGAATAGTTGAAAGTTGAAAGTTTGTATAGTTCAACGCTTACTTTTTACTTTATAACTTTATAACTTTTAACTCTTTGGAATAGAGGGAGTAGAAGGAATAGATGGAAGAATGGTATAAAAAGAAAGGCTGCCTCTTCTAGTAGAATAGAAAGAGGCAGCCTCCATAAATGTCTTTCCGTAAAAGGAGCTAAGGAAAGATGACATTTATTTTTTTGTCCAACGCCACACTAATACAGGATCAACTTACCCGTAATTCATATTGAACATAAACGCACATTGTTTCACTTCATTATTATTCATTGCACAAAATAATAATTTCATTATTTGTTATAGAGCAAATATATAACACACTGAAAGAATAAACCTAACAGTTATATCCCAATAATTAACACATATGTCACATATGACCAGAGACATGATATGAAGAGCTTATATTTGTTTGCCTGTAGTTACCGGCTGGTTGGCAATCTGTCAGCAGGTTTCGGGTTACAGATTCTATATAAATTTACTACTGATCAAATATATTTAAAGAAACTTAAGATAAAGTTTAAAAATATTGACCTTGCAATTGAAGCGGATAGTACAAAAGATATCCGATGGAAAATTTCCGAAGTTGGAAAACAATATTTAGCTTCGCACAATTAGACAAATCATTAATTTAATGCACTTTTGCAAGTAACAAGTCAGCAAATTCAATTTATGAATTATTTGCCGGCAATCTATTATGGATAATAAAATCGAAACTGATCATGAAATACTTTAGACTAATTGTTTTTCTTTTACCGGTCATATTTGGGGGTTGCTCCACACCTGAAAACTATGATGTTATAATCAGAAATGGTCAAATAATTGACGGTACAGGTTTACCCTCATTTATTGGAGATATTGGGATCAATGCTGATACGATTTCCAAAATCGGGACTATAAAAAATGTAAGTAGTCTATCTGAAATAGATGCAAAAGGATTGGTTGTGGCTCCTGGATTTATCAATATGCTAAGCTGGGCAACCGAGTCACTGATAGAAGACGGAAGATCTCAAAGTGATATCAGGCAAGGAGTTACCCTGGAAGTAATGGGTGAAGGAGAATCAATGGGCCCATTAAATGATTTGCTCAAGAAAGAGATGAAGGAAGAACAGCAGGATATTAAATTTGATATTGAATGGACAACTCTTGGTGAATACCTGGAATTTTTGGAGAGAAAAGGTGTTTCAACAAATATCACATCCTTTCTTGGAAATGCATCATTGAGGCTTAATGTAATGGGATATGAAAACCGTCCACCTACCAAAAAAGAAATGGAAGAAATGAAGGATCTGACAAGGCAGGCAATGGAGGAAGGGGCAGTAGGTTTATCCACAGCGCTGGTATATGTACCAAGTGGTCATGCAAATACTGAAGAAATAATTGAGCTTGCAAAGGTCGTAGCTGAATATGACGGGATGTATATTTCACACATACGGGATGAAGAAAGTGGTCTGTTGAATGCTATGGATGAATTTATCGCAATATCTAAGGAAGCAGATATAAGATCTGAAATCTATCATTTTAAAGCTTCCGGCAAT
>DAOVLD010000241.1 GCA_030631445.1 Bacteroidota bacterium | reverse complement strand
TGTTTCGAAGGTGAGTCTTTAAATGTAAACCATTTAAAATTACCCTGTTTATTTACCGTGTTTTTCCAGTAAGGGATCCAGGGGATCAGTCGTCCCTGGTGAGCAAGTATATCCCGAAACAAAATATCCGATTTATTTGAATTTCTGAAATCTTCCCAGTAAAAACTAAAAGGTTTATCTATATCTATCTTACCTTCATCATATAGTTTAATAAGAGCCGGTAGTGATCCGGTGATCTTTGTTACCGAGGCAAGATCGTACAGGTCATCCTTTTTTACCAGTATCTCTTTTCTAAAGGTGTGATAACCGTATGTTTTATGAAATATTACAGACCCATCGCGGGCTACAAGAACCTGGCATCCGGGAAATGCTTTCTCCCTGATCCCTAAAAGTGCTATTGAATCAATTTTTTCCTGAAGGTTTTCCATATCAACACCTGCATATCCGGGGAATGAGTATTTTAACCTTATGTTGTCGCCGGTATCTAAACCGTCACCTGATCTGTAATTGGAATTTACATCTACCGGCAGTCTTCCTTTAGCGCCTGTGCCGCCGAAAATAACCTGGCTGCTTATCTTGTGGAAGAGTGGATCTTTCTGGTAAGTGATAATTATTGCTCCGGCTTCTTCAAGTCCTTCCAGTTTATCCAGCGAATACGGATTTCCAAAAACCGTCAGGATCACGTTTTTCTTTAATAATACCTGTTTCAGAAATTCTTTTGTTTCATCAGTTATTCCAAAGTTTTCATGTGCATGCTGACTGAAATTTCCAAGACTCACAATAACCAGGTTGAATGAGTCAAGTTGTTGGAGGATTTTTTCCTGCTGTTTATCCTCCGTTTTTTCTGTCCAGTTGAAGTTTGTTGTTCGTGTATATTTATTGCAGATTTCCTGAAATTCAGTTAAACGTTCACTCCCGATAAATAGTGTTGCAATTTTTGTGGTATCAAGTCTTTTTATGGGGATAATAAGGTTTTTATTTTTTAGCAGTGTGATCGAATTTTCAACCAGCTTATAATTCAGTATTTTGGCTGGTGGCGAGTTCAGGTCTTTCGCGATATTCTCCATTCTTATGGGTGCATATATATTAAGTCCCGCCCATACCTTATATTCGAGCATCTTTCTACATTTATTGTCAATCTCCTCCCTGGTTATCAAATTATTTGCGACAGCATTTTTTATTTCTTCAATAGTGGCAGGTACCTCTTCGGAAAATAGTAACAGGTCATAACCTGCAAGAATGCCGGGAAAAGATTTTGCAGTAGCCAGGATACCTGATTCCTGCATGCCCTTAATATACATAGCCGTTTTATCGGGGCTACTGATAGTATCAGCAACCTGTATCAGGTTCATATGTATACCCATTCTTTTGTTTTGTTTTGCAATCTCAACCCCCGTTTGATAGATCAGTGAATCATCCTGAATAGCTCCCAGGCTCATCTGAGAAGGGAATTCTATTACATTGTCGAGTCGTAAACCGGGTCCTTTTTCAGCGCCTGCTGCAATAAGCAGGGGCAGGGAAGATTGTGACTGGTAAAAATTTGTCAGTTCAGCTTGTTTTTCGGCAGTTCCCGGGAAAAAAACCAGTCCTCCGATTTTGTTATTTCTTATCAGATCGGTTATTTCTACTTCATGTCTGATGCCTTTGTCAGAGAATGCATAAACCATTATTAACTGCGCAATTCTTTCATCAAATGACAGCGTTTGGAGGATGGAATCAGACCAGGATTCAATTGTATCGGAAAACGAGGATAAGGGTGTATGATGTTTTTGTGCAAGTAACGGGTTTGTCGAAAATATTAATAAGATCAAGATTGAGGTCAGAATCTTTTTCATAACACTAGTTATCTTTATCGTATGATAGTATAGCTATTCTGACGGAGCCATGTTTCAGGAGGAGTTTTTTTGCTTTTCTTTTGTTGATATTCAACTCTTCCATGATCATTTTTGTACCACGATCAATTAGTTTTTTATTTGTTAACTGCATATCCACCATTTTATTCCCCCTGATATGTCCCATTTTTATCATGGTAGTGGTTGTGATCATATTTAATATCAATTTTTGGGCTGTACCGGATTTCATACGCGTGCTTCCGGTAACAAATTCCGGTCCTACAACTGCTACAATTGGTATTTCCGCCTCTTTTTCCAAACTTGAATCCGGATTACATGTAATACAGGAGGTAAGCAACCCGTTTTGTCTTGCATCCTTCACTCCGCCAATTACATATGGTGTCCGTCCGGAAGCAGCTATCCCTACGACAGTATCCTTATCGTTAACTCCGTATTTTTGAAGATCTTTCCATGCCTGATCATAATCATCTTCTGCTGATTCAACTGCCTTCCTGATTGCAGCATCCCCACCGGCGATCATTCCAATTACAATATCATATGGTACTCCAAATGTTGGTGGTATTTCCGAAGCATCAAGAATACCAAGCCGTCCGCTTGTTCCGGCTCCGATATAGAACAGTCGACCCCCATCTCTGAGCCGGTCAACAACCTTTTTTATAAGGATTTCGATTTTTGGAATTACTTTATTAACAGCAGTGATCACAATCTGATCTTCCTGATTAATGCCAATCAGCAACTCATTGATAGTCATTTCCTCAAGGTTGCGGTCAGATGATGATTCTGTAATATTCATAGTAAAATAATATTCTGATTCAACAAAAACATTAATCACAAAAATAGGAAAAAGGATTAAGAATGGAAGAATAGAAGAATGGAAAGATGGAAAAATGAAGAAGTCGAAGAGTAAAAAGGTCTAAAGGTCAAAGAGTGGAAGACTGCCGACTGCCGACTGCCGACTGTGGACTGTGGACTGCCGACTGTGGACTGCCGACTGATTAGTTACTAAGGTTTATTGTTATCATATGTTGGTTAATATGTTTTTTTTCTGCTTAATTCTTGCAATCTTTGGTTGTAAAATAAATATTTGAGATTGTGGTAAGCAAACAAAAAGAAAAGAAGCTAATTGACCTGTTTGAAAAGTGGTCAGGTGAAACTGCTCAGCGGATCATAGCATTGCCCAGGTCAGGCTCTGACAGGGAATATTACAGGATTGTTGGTATCGAAAAAAGAGCTATTGCAGCTTATAACCCGGATAAAAAAGAAAACCAGGCGTTCGTTAGCTTTTCCAAACATTTTAATTCTGAAAATCTTCCTGTTCCGGAAATATATGCAGTGAGAGAAGAAGAGGACATGTATCTTCTTCAGGATCTGGGCGATACAACATTATACTTATTTCTTCTGGAGCAAAGAATAAATAATGATTTCCCTGAAGATCTTCTGGATATTTACAAAAAAGTACTTTCCATGCTTGTTAAATTTCAGGTAAAGGGTGGAAAAGGGCTGGATTTTACAAAATGTTTTCCCAGGGATAGTTTTGACTTACAATCTATGAAATGGGATATGCATTATTTTAAATATTATTTTTTAAAACTGGCTCAAATACCTTTTAATGAACAATTGCTTGAAGACGACTTTGAAACATTCGCGCATTTTCTTCTGGAAGCAGATCGTGACTATTTTCTTTACCGG
>DAOVLD010000269.1 GCA_030631445.1 Bacteroidota bacterium | reverse complement strand
TTCCTTAAAATGTCACGAACAATTACCTCGAGATTATATGTATGTGCTTTTTCTGCCTTGATTGGAATGGTGGCAATAAATTCCCTCTTAACATTATGCATCAAAACAGGATATTTCACAAATCCGCTATCTACAACAATTCTGCCAACAGTAAGATCATACAAACGATAATAAATCCCCAATTCAGCCCTGTAAATCCCTTCCGGGTTAGCCATGTTATATAGCAACTCAACAGGATAGATTTTGACAAATAGTGTAGACTGTTTATCGTTATCATGATAAACTTTATACCTCGGATGAATTGTTGCCCTCCCCGGATTATAGATATAGGCAAGGTTACTGTTTTGTCTTACTTTAGTAACTGTATTGCAACTTTGAAACAAAACTGTAACCAATCCTGTTAAAATAATATAAATAATCCCGCGCATAATAATGATCTATCAGTAATACTTACGAAATATAACTATTCTTTTTTCAATTTTGTTTATTTGTTTATTTGTTGATAAGTTTATTTGTGAGACCACTCAACCACTCAACTTCTAAACTCTTCTTCACTTCTTCACCTTTCTTCACTCTTCGCCCTCTGCTCTTTGCTCTTCGCTCTTCACACCTTTCTCCACATCAGCACTACTCTCCTCCCACTCCTTTAATTTCAATGTAAGCTTCTCTTTAAGCTTTTCATATTCAATAAAAAAACCTTTACCTGTATTATAATTTGCAAATTCTTTGGGTGAGGCAAGCACTCTATCCATTTCCGCAATTTCCTTTTCAAGGATATCGATCTCACTTTCCAGTTTACCGACCCTCCGTTCCAGCTTCCTCAAATTCTTTTCATATTCTTTCCGTCTGAAATATTCCTTCTTATTTTGCGTCTCTTTTTTCTGCAAAATTTTTAATCCTGTTCTTTTTATTTCCAGTTCACGCAAAGATTCAATCTTTTTCCTTCCGAGAAAATCATAGATGCCTCCTACGCTTTCTTTTATTTTACGGTTGCCGAATTCAAACACTTTATTTGTTAAACCATCAAGAAATTCCCGGTCGTGCGAAACTAAAATCAAAGTCCCGTCATATTCAAGCAAGGCTTCTTTAAGAATATCTATAGATCTCATATCCAAATGATTAGTCGGCTCATCCATAATCAGAAGGTTGTTAGGTTCTAACAATAGTTTGATTAAGGCAAGCCTTGAACGTTCTCCCCCTGACAACACTTTCACTTTTTTGTCAACCTCTTCTCTACTGAATAAAAATGCTCCGAGAATATCTCTTATCCGTGTACGGATCTCACCTTTTGCAACATCATCAATAGTCTGAAACACAGTCTTGTTCCCATCCATCAGTTCGTCCTGGTTTTGAGCAAAGTAACCTGTAATCACATTATGTCCAAGCTTAAGGTTCCCACTAAATTCAAGCTCCCCCATTAGTATCCTGGAAAATGTAGTTTTTCCTTCTCCGTTTTTTCCAACAAAAGCCACCTTTTCTCCTCTCTCAATAATAATATCTATTTCGTCAAGAACCAGATTCTTTCCATAGCTTTTACTAAGACTCGTAGCTTCAACAACAATAGACCCTGCTCTGGGTGCAGGTGGAAATTTAATACTGATCCCGGACCTGTCTTCACTTTCCACTTCAATCTTTTCTAACTTATCCAGATGTTTAATTCGTGATTGAACCTGTACAGCTTTGGTGGCTTTATATCTGAAACGATCAATAAATTCGCGTGTATCAGCAATCTTTTTCTGTTGATTCCTAAATGCCGCCAACTGTGTTTCCATTCTTTCCCGGCGCAGTTTAACAAACTTGGAAAATGGCACTTTATAATCATAAATTTTACCAAGTAATAATTCAACTGTGCGGCTGGTTACATTATCCAGAAAAGCCCTGTCATGTGAAATAAGAATTACTCCCCCATGGTAATCTTTAAGGTAGTTTTCGAGCCATTGAATAGATTCTATATCAAGATGGTTAGTAGGTTCATCAAGGAGAAGAAAATCCGGTTTTTTAAGCAACAATTTCGCTAACTCAATTCTCATTCGCCATCCCCCGCTAAAAAAAGAAGTTGGTTTACTGAATTCATCCCGGGTAAATCCCAAACCAATCAGGGCTCTTTCAGCATCAGCCATAATACTATGTCCCCCCTTGATCTGATACTCTTCATGGGCTTCAGATAACCTGTGAATCAATCCTTTATATTCATCTGATTTAAAATCTTCCCGTTGAGCAAGTACATTGTTGATGTTTTCAATTTCTTCTTCAAGCCGGGTTATCCCCGAGAAAGCGGTCAGGGTTTCGTCCAGAAGGTTTTCCCTGTCTTTATGCTTCATCTGCTGTGGCAAATATCCCACAGTTGTTTCTTTCGAAATAACTATTTTCCCTTCACCAGGTTTTATTTTCCCCACAAACAACCTTAGTAAAGTAGTCTTTCCTGCTCCGTTATTACCTACCAGACCAACCTTCTCGCCGCGATTAAACATTAAAGAAATATTGCTTAACAATTCAAAACCTCCAAACTGCACGCTTACCTGACTTAATGAAATCATTGTCATTCCTGTATATTGATCGTACAAAGATAGGAATCTTTGGTTCTTCAGGATAATGCCGGAAGATTTCAAAGAGTTAAAAGTTATAAAGTTATAAAGTTAAAAGTAAGCGTTGAACGTTACAAACTTTCCCCTGTAGAAATAGCTCCTTCGTCGCATTTCACAGGGCAGGCACTATTCCCTTTATTCCATTATTCCATTATTCCATTATTCCATCATTCCATTATTCCATTCTTCTCCCTATCTTTGTACAACAATTAAAACTATAACGATTTGAGCAAAAGAAAAAAATTACCGTTACTTGAGAAGGTCGAAATCCTGGATATTGGCGCTGAAGGAAAAGCTATTGCAAAACATAATGAAAAAATCATTTTTATACCACGGTTAGTCCCGGGAGATATTGTTGACATCCGGATAAATAAGAAGCGAAAAAAATATCTTGAAGGATATCCTGTAAAATTTCACAGGTATTCTGCAATGAGGACAGAACCATACTGTATTCATTTCGGAACGTGTGGTGGT
>DAOVLD010000194.1 GCA_030631445.1 Bacteroidota bacterium | reverse complement strand
TAATAAGATGCTGAAAACGGACGAAAAACTTAAACAATGGCTTTGGTTATGTGTTTCCGTAGCTAATGCATTGCAACTTTATTCTCAAATTGGGTTTATAGATACATAATATAGAACATAGCCTATTAATAACGTTATTAATAACGTAATTAATTTTTAACAATTCCACTGTATAATATAAAAAAGTAAAAATATGAACCGAACCCCGACAATATCGGGACGGGCTATATGACCATTGAAAATAAATTATAAACATATGAAATACAAATTAGTCAGATCCGGAATAAGTCTATTGGCAGTTGTTATATTGGTTTGTTTGTCCGGGTTAAGAGCAGTTGCCCGGGAAACAGATCTGTTTACGTTTCCTGAATTGGATGGTTGGGAGATAAAACAGGAATACCCTGTATTTAATCCTGGTACTCTCTGGGACTATATTAATGGTGCCGCGGACTCCTACCTGAGTTACGATTTTATAGAATTATATATAGCTGAATATATAAAAGGAGATGTTTCCTTTAAAGTTGAGATATTTAAACATGCAACTCCCCGTGATGCTTTTGGCATATACAGTACTGAACGGTCACCCGGCTTCAGCTTCATTAACCTGGGAATCCAGGGATATCGCGAAAAATCATTGATCCATTTTCTGGCTGATAAATATTATATAAAAATCAGAACTCATGAAGCATCCGGAGAGGTTGAAGATGCTATGATGTCCATTGCTAATTCTGTGGTTGTAAGTATTGCCGGTATTAACCATTTTCCTGAAACTTTAGCTATGTTTCCCGATAAGGGTAAAAAACCTGAGACTGAAATATACATTGCTGAGAATTTCCTTGGGCACAGTTTTTTAGGAAGCGCCTTTTCCTCAGATTACTTAAGGAATGACAAGAATTTTAAATTGTTTATTATTGTAAGGGAGAACAAAGAAGATTGCCTGAAATTATTGAAGCAATATTTTGAATTTGCAGGGAAAACAGAAAAAATTCCTGAAGAAGGAGAAATACGTATCAGCGATAAGTATAATGGTGAGATACTTTTTTACTGGCACAATAACATGATTTTTGGAACATTAAATCTGGAAGACAGACAATTGCAGATACAAGTGATTAGTGAGATAAAAGAATCGCTGGAATAGTTATGGTGGTATAATATTTGCACAAACTATTATGAT
Source organism: Bacteroidota bacterium (assembly GCA_030631445.1). Classification (GTDB taxonomy): domain Bacteria; phylum Bacteroidota; class Bacteroidia; order Bacteroidales; family VadinHA17; genus JADFUQ01. Next base: position 2,977 of record DAOVLD010000194.1, on the reverse strand, counting down.
TGGTTTTTCGTAAGGAAGTTTGTAGATAAATAATGCCTAAATAACAAATATCAGAATATGATTTTTCATGCAATATCAAAAAACCTAAATATAAAAAAGTGTTTTATACTTAAAGTATGGATCTTTATCCTAATCTTTTTCATTCCATCTATAAATATCAAGGCACAATATTTTGGTCGTAATAAACCATCATATAAGAATTTCGAGTTTAAAGTTTATACGACCCCTAATTTTGAAATATACCACTATCTGGATAATGACTCGCTGCTCGATCAACTGGCCAGGGCATGTGAAGAATGGTATAAACTACATGAGCGTATATTCCACGATTCCATAAAAGATCGTAACCCGATTATTTTCTATGAGAATCATGCTGATTTTCAACAGACAACAGCTATCATGGGGGCGATTGGTGTAGGTACCGGAGGGGTTACAGAAGCCCTGAAGAACAGGGTTATTATGCCTGTAGCGCCAACTAGTTCACAGACCGATCATGTTCTGGGGCACGAACTTGTTCACGCTTTTCAGTACAATTCAATCATACGGGGAGATTCAACAAATATGAACTCACTTCGGAATCTTCCTCTCTGGATGGTTGAGGGCATGGCAGAATATTTATCTATTGGCAGTGTTGATGAACATACAGCAATGTGGATGAGGGATGCTATCCTGAATGATGATTTCCCCACGCTTAAAGAGATGACAAGGAATCAGAAATATTTTCCATATCGATACGGGCATGCATTTTGGGCATTTGTGGCAAAAACATGGGGGGATACCATTATTGTACCACTGTTCGTGGAAACAGCAAAATTTGGCTATGAAGAAGCAATTAAACGCAAAATAGGATTAACGGCAGAAACTTTCTCGGGTATATGGAAATCGGCCATGGAGAGATATTACACTGGAATAATGACAGATACTATTGATAATCCTACAGGGGAAAAAATTATTTTCTCAGGTAATGCCGGAAATATGAATCTTTCCCCGTCTATCAGTCCTAACGGGCAATATGTTGTTTTTCTGTCTGAAAGAGATGTGCTTTCACTTGACCTGTTTCTGGCTAATGCAGAAAATGGCAAAATAATCAAGAAATTATCAAGTACTATCCATCGAAATGAAATTGATGCCTTAAACTATCTTGAGTCATCAGGAACCTGGTCGCCGGATAGTAAGAAGTTCGCATTTAGCGCGTTTGATAAAGGAAAAAACAAGCTTTTAATTATAGATATTAAGAAGGGGAAGCTTGTGGAGGAATACAATATTCCGGGTATACTTTCCTTTAACAATCCGGCATGGTCGCCAGATGGGGAAAGTATTGTAATTGCAGGACTGGTTGACGGGATAAATAATCTTTATAGGTTTCATATGAATGAAAACAGGGTGGAACAAATTACGAACGACCGTTATTCATATATCCAACCCTCTTTCTCGCCAGATGGAAAACATCTTGTTTTTGCCACAGACAGAGAACCGGATGAGACAGATATCTCAAATACTGCTTTTAATATTGGAATTATTGATCTGGAGGAAAAAGGCAATATTCGTATACTTCCTGTTTTTTATGGTGCAGATAATCTTAACCCTGTATTTGCTGCTGATGGTGAATCAGTGTACTTTCTTTCAAACCGTGACGGGTTTCGTAACCTTTATCGTTTTCATTCGGAAACAGGAAAAACATACCAAATGACAAGGTATATGACCGGGATTAGCGGAGTAACCCATTATTCCCCTGCAATTAGTGTTGCACGTAATATGGATATAATTTCTTATTCGCATTATTATGGCGGGAAATATTCAATTTACAGAGCCGAAGCTGCAGATTTCAAAGAATTTGAAGTGTTATCAGATTCCCTGAATTTTCAGGCTGCTGTATTGCCCCCAGCCGGGCTTATAAACCCAAACCTGGTTGATGAAAAACTTAGTAACCGGGAAAGTTACATGGGAATTGAGAAAGAGAAATATAAAACCGAAGTTTATCAACCTAAATTCAAATTAGATTATATATCCAATATTACTGCAGGAGTAAGTACTAATAGGTTTAGCACCGGGATGGCAGGTAGTGTGTTTGCTATTTTTAGTGATATAGTTGGTAAAAACCAATTGTTTACAACGCTTGCAGTTAACGGTGAGATATATGACTTTGGTGGTCAGTTTGCATATATGAACCAGGCAAAAAGATTAAACTGGGGCGCTTCAATTTCCCATATCCCTTACCAGTATGCTACAGCGTACCTTACCATTGATACTCTTACCTATGGGGAGGAATATGTTATTGTTGATGACCTTGTAATGGACCAGATGAGAATATTTGAAGATCAGATATCTGTATTTGCGTATTTACCTTTTTCCACTACGCGGAGGGTTGAGTTTGGTGTTTCACAGTCGTGGTACTATTACCGGATTGACAGGTGGCATAGTTATTATGATCCATTCGGGAGATTAATTGGTCAGAGCAGGGAGAAGATGGATGCTCCGGATGGATTTAATATCCGGAAGCTGGATGCTGCTTTTGTTACCGATAATTCTATTTTTGGTTACGCTTCACCCTTGCAGGGCAGCAGATCACGACTCCAGGTTGAAAAGTATTTCGGAGAGATCGATTTTATTACGGCTCTTGTAGATTACCGTAAATATTTCAGGATGAGACCTTTTACATTAGCTGCAAGAATTTATCATTATGGCCGCTATGGAAGCACCGATAGCAGGATATTGTCACCATTATATCTGGGCTATCCATGGTATATCAGGGGATATGACAATAACAAGATATATGAAATGATGGATTATAATGAAGTTCAGGAGGCGATAAATCAATTGTATGGAGATAAGATGGCAGTTGCCAATTTAGAACTCCGGTTCCCGTTTACCGGTCCGGAACGACTCTCACTGATCAAGTCGAAACTACTGTTTAGCGAGTTATGCTTATTCCTTGATGCCGGTCTGGCATGGTATGATTTTGAGGATATCTCTTTTG
>DAOVLD010000048.1 GCA_030631445.1 Bacteroidota bacterium | reverse complement strand
TAAAAATGATGGATAAACACAGGCGGATAGATATAGAATTACAAAATTTTAAACGAGGAAATTAGTGATTAATAAAAAAAAATAATAAAATTGTAAAAACTTAATACTTTAGAACTTAAAACCGAAAACAAAATGAAACGAATTATTCTTACTATTTTAATGAGTGTAATCCTGGTTCTTGGCGTAACAGCTCAGAAGAAGTATGTCAAACAGGCTGAAATTCATATCGATAAGAATGAATTGAAAGAAGCTAAGACAAAACTTGATATGGCTCTGCAGGATGAAAAAAGTAAAGACTGGGGAAATACATATTTTGTATATGGAAAACTTGCCCAGGCAGCAGGGGTTTCAGAAAATGAAGAGTTCAAAAAGTTATTTGATAATCCTTTCAAAATAGCTTATGAAAATTATCTGAAAGCCATTGAGTTGGATGAGAAAATGAATAATGCGGTTAATATGCAGCTACCGTTATTATCAAATTCTGTTATAAATAAAGGCATTGAGGGATTCCAGACAAAGGATTATCCTTCAGCATTGGATGCATTTGAATTTGCTTTGAAAATAGGGGAGAATGATATTTTTGGCGGTGCAGCTGATACAAGCATAATATATAATGCCGGTTTAGCTGGTTATAACGGCGAGATGTACGACAAAGCCATTACGCATTTCAAAACATGCAAGGAATTAGGATATGGCGGTCCGGATCTCTATCTTCTTCTCAAGAACTGTTATCTGGAAAATGAGGATTCAACAAATGCTGTCGTAATTCTTCAGGAAGCGTTCGAAGCATTTCCCGGGAATGAAGCTGTTCTGGTTCACCTGGTTAATTATTATCTCACATCAGGCAAAAATGAGCAGGCACTTGAATATCTTACGATTGCCAAGGAGAATGATCCTGAAAATGCAACATACTATCATGCAGAAGGTGTTTTATATGATAAAGCAAATGAACCGGAGAAAGCAATGAAAGCATATCTGAAAGCAGTTGAGCTTGATCCGGTATATTTTGACACACAATACAATATAGGGGCTCTTTTATTTAATAAAGGTGTTACGATGGTTGAAATAGCCAATGCGATAATGGATAATGAGGAGTACGAGAAAGCAAAAAAAGCTGCAGAGGATCAGTTTGCAAAAGCTTTACCTTACATTGAAAAAGCGCATGAACTTAATCCGGATGATATAGCAACAATGGAAACATTAAAAATTCTCTATTATCGTATGCAGATGATGGAAAAACATGAAGTAATAGTGAAGAAGCTTAGTGAAGCAAAAGGAACAGAATAATTTTAAATAGATAGAAAAAGGGGAGTATGAAATATTTGCTCCCCTTTATTCATATATTTTCTATTTAACATAATATTTATTATAGGCTTTTTGCAGGGAATTTGCGACCACGCATCAGCGTGGTTAACATAACATCAGTTATGTGGCTTCAGTCACATAACGGCACAGATGTTATGTTAAAGCAAATTCCCGATTGGATTTATTCATCAGCTTTGCCAACACTACCGATTATGATATTTTCAGACTCAATGAGACAAATTCTTTCCTTTCACATATCCTTGCCCATTAAGAATTATATTATTTTGATCACTTAACTCAACGAGACCTGAATATTTGAAATTAGCCTGACCCATGGTTTGAAAATTCGTCTATACGTTAAGTTGTTGATTTGTTTCCTGTTTTCCGCAATGCAACAACCGAAATAATTCAAACACGTAAATATTAAAGTTTCAAACTGTAATTTGAATTTCTTAAGCACCAAGGGTGCGTAAGCATTAGCCCCGGGTGAAGCGAAGCGAAACCCGGGGAATCAGTATATATGCGAAAAACGCCGGAACTGCCGGTTTTAATTAGAACCACAACCGTTACATCCGGCGTTATTGTTAATAACAATGCCCTACCGCACCTTTAAAACTTTGTAGAAATCTATTATTATGTTAAATAGAACTCTTTTAACCATATATATAACCCTATATACATCCCTGGACATCAACCTGGCAATCAATAAGCCTATAATATATTGATATACAATTACTTACAAGCATAATTTCGAAGAATAACGTTATTAATAACGGCATTAATTACGTTATTAATAACGTAATTATTTTAAAAGCTAATTAGGTTGATAAGCCTTCCTTACGGTGATCAGGGTTTATTAAGCTGAAAGAATGCCAAAGGTCCTAAACCGGACACCGGTAACCTGGAACCAGGTGCCTCCTACCCTTGTTTGTTCTATAATTCGTCATTATTTTTAATAACCTCCGAGGGACTTCCTCCCCCGTTTTATAATTCACAGATTCGTTTGTGGGTTTTTTTGTTTCGGATGGATGATCAATTGTTTTTATTACTCATTTTTTTTTGATCTTGGATTAAAAATGTATTAATTTGGTATTACAATAATAAAGAAAACAATAGTATTGTAGAATTGTTACGAAAGTTTTTTTTAATAACATTCAAATAGAATTAACACACGACAAAAAAGACCAGGTACTCAAATTTATTTTTGGTGATAGTAATTTAGAAATATTAAATAAATAATTATGAAAATATTTGTCAGCCATTCATTAAAGGATAAAAAAACCTTTAATAATATTTGTCGTCATCTTGGAAGTTACGGTTTTAAATTTGGATTTGCCGAACACAATATTGATATAGAAAAAACCACCAGTCAAAAGATTGAAAGAATGATTCGTGCCTGTAATGTTGGAGCGGTTTTTTTAACAAGAAATGGATTCAATTCGGGTTTTGTTAGAGAAGAAATGGGATTTTTCAAGGCATTAAAAAGACCATTAATTTTAGTAATAGAAAAAGGTTTAAGTAGAAAATATGGTGGATTATATTATGGATATGATCATATTGAGTACGATCCTAAAAATCCTAAATATACTCAAAACAAAATAAGAAATACGTTATTAAAATATCACGAAAAACAATCTGATAATAATATGATTTGGCTGGGAATTGGGATATTTGTTTCAGTTCTCTTATTGGTTTCTGGTAAATAGAAATAAAACTACAGATCAGAAACAGCCAAAAGCTCCGGTTCTGTGCAAAAAAGGCAGTTAAGTTTACCAGCTTGCTTATTTACGGAATAAAATACTTTAAGTTAGTGAAAAGGTGTTTTACAATTTATTACATTTGTTATTGACATGGCTAAAAACTTATGGAATCGCGAACAGTTGATACTTGCAGTCAAGTTGTATTGTGAACTTCCATTTGGGAAAATGCACAGAGGGAATCCAAATATCATTAGCATGGCTAAAGTAATTGGCAGGACTCCTTCTGCAGTGGCCAGAAAGCTTGTAAACTTTGCTAGTTTTGATCCGAGTTTGCAAGAAAGAGGAATTAAAGGGCTAACTCATGCAAGCAAGCTGGATAAGGAAATATGGGATGAATTCTACAATGATTGGGAAAGTCTGGCTTTTAAAAGTGCAAAACTGTTAGCAAATATTAAAAACAAATCTTTAGCGAAAATTTACAATATTCCTGAAGAAGAACTCCCTAAAGATGGAAAGGAAAAGGAGACACTTGTGAAAACACGAGTAAATCAATCTTTTTTTCGAACAAATATTTTAGCTTCATATAATTTCACTTGTTGTATTACCGGATTAATGAATACAAGACTATTAATAGCAAGTCATATCATTCCTTGGTCAGAAGACAAATCCAATCGTTTAAATCCAAGAAATGGTCTATGTTTAAATGCTTTACATGATCGTGCGTTTGAATATGGGCTAATTACAATTACACCAGATTATACAATTCATGTTTCTAAATCCTTAAAAGAGAAAGAAAACGAAAGTGTTGAAAAATACTTTTTAAAATATGATAACAAAGAAATAATATTACCCTCAAGATTTCTGCCAGATAAAAAATTTTTAATTTATCACAATGAAAAGTTTGAAGACCAATATTAAATTTAACTATGAGTACAGAGATGCTGGAAATTATAAGCAATTCGGTTCAATTGTTTTTGCAAATCCAAGTAACATATTGGATTTAGAATCATTAGAAAAAACGATCCGATACAATCTTTTTGATACTGAATTTTTCTACCCATTTAAACTTTCTATTCCTTCACTTCACTTTGACAACTGGAATACTGAATTAGATCATTTTTGGTATCGATTTGAATCCGTAGAACATTCACGAGTAACTCCAAACGATCTGAAAAGCAGAACAATTGAACAGTTTATTTCGGAGATATCTGTATTTGCGAAAAAATATTAAATACCTTGTTTGTACAATTTGATATCGGAAACACCAAAATCTTTTAATAAACTAAATCGTTATTTGTAATGGTTTTATTCATTGTATATAAATTGAATTTAATCACTCCAAACACATTTCGCTCCGTCTTCGGTCACCGAAGCTTTTTATTCGCGAAGGTGACTCACTCCACAAAAAGAGTGCTCCGTTCAGGCAGGTAATGAATGGGGAATAAAACTTTTTCTCCTCCTCTCCTACTATTTTCTAATATTGATATTCCGGATTAAAAGGAAAGAAAACGTTTTTAACTTCCTAAGCTATATTAATCCTGACGAGCTTCGCTGTCAGGACAGGCATAATGCAATACATTATGGGGCTTTTGCAGGGAATTTTCGCTCAGCTCTGCTGGTACATAAAATCAGATATAGTTAACTGCGCAGCAGCCTATACAGGTCTTACTGATTATTATTTATACCACTCAATAAATATATTTTTTGCCTGATATCTACAGGAAAATCATTTAATTCTTCAACAGCTATTACTTCATCAGCCAGTTGTGCTGCAATAATATGCAGGTACCAGGAACCTGTCATTCTGTTATACCGTCTTGCAATATGTTTATCATGGCTTGTGAGCGATTTATATAATTTCATGTAGGCATCGCGGTTATCCATTTCTTTACGTTTCCATCCGGATATGATCTTATCAAACTTTTTAATACCTGCTTCATATTCGCGTTGCAGGCCTGTTTCGATAATTTGCCTGGCTATCCTTTTTTGTGATTTAGTGAGATTAAGTGCATTCATTTTACATTATATTATATTCATTCTATGAGTCTTTTCTATAAATCCTATTCTGCCAGGCTCGACGTCTAATGATTTAGCATGTTTCGACCAGGTTGAGACAGCTTCCTTAACCTGTTGTATTAAAACTTCTGCTTTTTTGATTCCTTGATTTTTGGCAAATAACAGCAAATCGTCATGTGTAAAATCATCCCGTTTATTATTAATGGTCATTTGGTGTGAGCTGGTCCAATCCCCTTTTGGATTAAATGACCAGCAAACATCATAGGCAGGTGAAAGTCGCCACTCCCCTCCCTGCATAAGAATAAATGATATGTTTTTGGTATGATCATCCTGATTACGGGCAATTATATTAAACACCATCCTTTTATATAGCTGTTCAAAGTCATAATAAGGAAGCCCCATATCTCTCATTTCAGCAAAAGCACTTTCATAGGAATATGCTCCCGGCAATTGATAATCGTAATGTGCAATTGCACACAGGGTTTGCAAATGGATCTTTTTATTATCGTCTGATCTGTCAAATCTTTTAGTAATAAAGTGAGATCGATTATTTTCATGTATTAAATTACATGGCATCATATCAATTCCACAGGATATTGCCATTTTATGATAGGCCATTTCAATTTTACCGAATCCTTCCGGATCACCCAATGTTCCACTTTTTATACCATCGAACTTCAAAATATAATGTCCAAAGCCTTTGGGAGTATTAACTTGTCCTGATCTGATCTCTCCGGATTCGGGATTGTAAGCAATTATGGCTTTTGGTCTTTGTCCGCCTGCTGAAGTACCAATTTTTATTAACTCAGACAATGCCAATTCTTCGTCTTTATTTAAATTAAGATTTAGCTTTTCTCTGTCAACCAGTACTTTATTAGCTAATTCAATCAATTCACTTAATTCAATTTGGGATGAAATATCTCCATAAGGATTATTTGAGGGCTCAAATTCCAGGGCACCCATCCCCCGTTTCCCAATATAACTTAGCTTTTCAATTGGAGAAAAGGAATCCGGATTTCTGCCTTGAGTTTCAAGCCATGTAATAATTAATTTTGTGCCATATGCATCCGGTAACGAATCTGATAATAATCCCGGTAGTCCATTAAAAGTATTATAGTTCAGTTCAGGAAATTCAAATATTCTCTGTCCTCTTAGTATACGGTCCCAGGGCATTGTAATTGGAGAAATATTAATATTGTGCCTGATAAAATCTTCTCTGATTTCAAAAGTAGAATAACCTGCCGTTGAATTCCAGGAAACAACTCCAACCTCATGACCCCATATTTTCACCTTTACAAATATCATTTTATCTAATTATTTCTTTTTGAAGCTCTTTCTCTTTGTTTTCCTTCAAATTTTGCCAGTTCTATAGGACTTGGCTTTGGTTTGGGTATGAAGTTATTTAAAGATTCCAGCTTTCCCAAAACCCTTAGTACCTGTATAACTGTTTTTATTGTCGAGGCAGTACCATATTCTAACTTCTGTATGGTACTTACACTTATACCGGCTCTGATTGCCAATTCACTTTGAGAGTAATTCTGTAACAATCTCTGCTTTCTGATCCTGCTACCAATTTCATTAACAATTGCCTGGTCTGACATTCGCTTAAAGCTCATAACACTTACTATTTTATGTGATATACTCTAAATTTAATTATAACACATATTTTATTATGCTATGACAAATATACATAACAAAAATTAATTTGCCAAATATTATAGCAAAAATTAATTTGCTATAATGTGTTAATGTAACAAAACAGGCATAATTTGAACCGGAGAAAAGCCTTCGCTCTTCTCTCTCACCCTGTTCATTTTTATTTTTTATTATAAAATGGTACTTTTAGAAGTGAAATGAATCTCCCCGTTTTGAATTACAGAAAATTATGACCTTTTCCCAAATCACATATGTTGAGCCGGTTTTTCGTCCTCCCGGCGAAGCAAGTTCAGCTATTTTACAGACCACAATAGGATGTTCCTGGAACAGATGTACATTTTGCGAAATGTATACATCCAAAAAGTTCAAAGCCCGAAATATTGATGATTTAAAACCCGAGATAGAACTATTATCAAAGATCTACAAAGGTGTTAGAAAAGTTTTTCTTGCTGATGGTAATGCTTTTGTTTTATCTGCAAAAAATCTTATTCCTGTTCTAACCGAAATTAACAGGCAGTTTGGTAAAATACAACGTATCTCATCATATGCTTTGCCAAAAGATATTTTGAATAAGTCAGATAGTGAGTTACAAAAACTAAGAAGTCTGGGCTTAAAATTACTATACTTGGGAATAGAAACAGGTGATGACGAATTACTTAAATTGATTAATAAAGGAGAGACTTATAATTCTACTATCGATGGAATACTCAAGGCACAAGAAGCCGGCATAGACACGTCTATTATGATTATCAACGGGCTTGGTGGCAAAAAGTATAGTACACAGCATGCCGTTAACTCAGCTAAAATTATAAATCGTATAAATCCTAAATACCTTTCAACTCTCACTTTAAGTTTCCCATATGGTTTGGAGCATTTTCAAAAAAGATTTAATGGTAAATATTCTCCTCTTACAATTACTGAACATTTTAAAGAATTAAAAACATTTATCACACACACAGAGCTAAATAGTGTCATTTATCGTAGCGATCATATATCTAACAATCTTGTACTAAAAGGAATCTTATCAAAAGATAAAAAGAAGTTAATTGATGTAATTAATATGGCAATAGACATTGCACCGAAAGATGTTTATCCTTCTACACCTTCAATTCTTTAATAACACACTATTTACTCCGGACATAAATTAAATGATATGTATCCTTATCGTGGAATAAAAAATATGTTGCGTATTTGTCATTAATAATGATTTTTTCATATATTCATATTGCATTTTAATGGGTTCACAAATGACAAATAACAGATCAGATGACCAGGTTAGTCGATCCGGATCCAGGATGAAGAAATTGTTTATTTTTTATAAAGAGAGAGGATTGTTCAGATATGTTGGCAGAAATGTATTGATGATCATTGTCTTATATGTGATCTTTATTTTCCTGGTTTTTCTGATCGGGAAATACCTGATTGATTTCAATCGCCTGTTTCATGGTTTATTCAACACACTTTCTGACAGGTTCGTAATTATCCTCTTTTTCGCTTCTGAATCCTTCATGGGTTTGGTACCTGTGGATCTGTTTGTTATCTGGACACAGAAATTTGAAAAGCCAGTCCCTTACCTTGCTCTCTTAGGTATTTTATCTTATGTTGGTGGTGTAATCTCCTACCAGATTGGCAGGTGGATATCGAGATGGCCAAAAATAAAAGCCTATACGGAAAAAAAATTAAGTAATTACATTGACTTTGTCAGGAAATGGGGTGGCGCCTTTATCATTTTTGCAGCCTTGTTCCCATTCACCCCGTTCTCGCTTGTCGTGATTTCAGTGACCATGCTGAAATATCCCTTCAAACAGTTTCTCCTGTTCGCCCTTGCACGCATTGTCAGATTTGTTATTCAGGGAGTATTGTTTTTTGACATTTTGAATATGGACAGATGGGTTATCTGAACCTTATACTCTAATTCCAATTACCAGGATGTCATCGATCTGTTCATAATCTTTCATCCATTCCTTCAATGTTTTATCAAGTAAATCCTTCTGCTGCTCCATTGATTTTTTATTTATTTCAAGGAGCAATGATTTGAAGTTCTTTGACAGAAATTTTTTATATTTTGTTCCTCCAAGCTGATCATAAAAACCATCTGAAAAAATATATAATGCATCTCCCTCCTGAAGTTTGATAACATGATTGGTGAATTCTTTTTCGACATAATGGATAGCAACGGGTTGTCTGTCCGCTTTATATTCAATTAGTTCCCCATTGCGGATCAGGTAAAGGGGATTATAAGCACCGGCATATTGCATCTCTTTATTATCAAGATCAAGAATACACAAAGCCATATCCATTCCATCTCTTTGTTCAATATCCTTCCCTGTTTGTTTAAGAGATATCTTAACCTTTTTCCTGAGGCGTTCAAGGATCTCATTTGGCTTATCAAACTTTGTTTTAGTTACCGTTTCATTCAGGAAAGAAGTTCCAAGCATACTCATGAAAGCACCCGGAACTCCATGTCCGGTGCAATCAACAGCTGCAATAATGAGAAAATTATTAATCTTCTTCACCCAGTAAAAATCGCCACTGACAATATCTTTTGGTTTAAACAATACAAAGTGCTCAGGCATCTCTTTTTTCATAAACTCCATGTCAGGAAGAATTGCATTCTGGATACTTTCAGCATAGCGAATGCTATGGGTAATCAGTTTGTTCTTTAATTCAATTTCTTTAAGATATCTGGCGATATCATCCTTCGATTTTTTTAACGCCAGTTGGGTGGTTACC
>DAOVLD010000179.1 GCA_030631445.1 Bacteroidota bacterium | reverse complement strand
CGGTTTTCTTTAATTGTCTGGTAATTCAAAATAAAATGATTTGCCCGTTCAAAATCCAGCCTGTTTGTATATATCAAATATTCATTTGCCGGATCCTGAAAGAATAATCCATAGGCTAATGAAAACTGGCTTTTATCATCTATTTTATATGCGGCGGATATTCTGGGTGCTAAATTGTATTTCTTCAGGTAATCCGAATATTCACATCTTCCTCCCAGTCTTGTTACAAACTTATTGGAAGCATATATGTCCGCTTCTGCAAATACAGCAATCATATTGCTGGTAAAGTTCAGGAGATAGTGAACCGAATATGGTTCGTTGTTATATTTTACAGATGAATACTTGTAAAAATATTCTGCGCCGAATCGTATTTTAATTTTTTCACTAATCTGATTGGCAAGGGCAATTTTCGCATTAGCCCCGTGCAGTTGTCCGTAATAATCACCAAAGCCAAGACCATTATTATCAAGATTTCCTGTGGTGGAGACACCTGTTTTTAACGACCACTTATCATTAAGGGTTCCCAGCCACGAGGTATTGAAATACATATATTGATTATCTATGTTATTATTGGTAATTCCCGGCAAATAATCAGGGTCCTCCTGATCTAATGAGAATGAACTCTTATCAAAGGTTATATAGGTTTTAAGCAAACCACTTTTTCCCGTTTTTTGTCTTACACTTATTGCTCCGTTATATGATTGCGGGTATTTATTCCAATTAATATTCTGAGGTACCAGCTGCATATAAGGAGTAAGGTTCATATAATCGAAACTGGCAGTTACAGCACCGCTTTCCCACAACTTTGTGCCTGCCACTCCGGTTCCGATACTCATAATGGAGATATCTAACTGGTCTTCTTGCTGTAAACCGTTTGTTCTTAACAACAATACCGAAGACAAAGCTTGTCCGTACTCGGCTGAATAACCACCTGTACTGAAAACAGTACCACTGAACATAAATGGATTAAACCTGCCACGAACTGCTGTATTGGGCGCACTTGTTGTATAGGGTTCATGAACCAGGGCACCATCTATATAGGTTTGTGTCTCACCACTATGGCCGCCTCTAACAAAAAGACGGCCTGATTCACCAATCGTCGATGTACCGGGTAAAGTTTGCAAAGCCCCTGATATATCACCCAAAGCACCTGCAGTAGTAATAATATCAAGGGGTTTCAGAACAACCGCCTTTTTTGTTTCACTGGCTTCAAAGACCCCTGCTATAATCGTAACGGCATTAAGTTGGTTAAATGATTCAATAAGGTTTGGTTCAATATATACTTCCTTTCCGGTTAGTTCAACCTCTTTCCTATAGGACTCATAACCAATATAATCTACTTTTAAAACATGGTTGCCTGTTTCATTAGTAGTAAAACTGAATTTTCCGTTAACGTCAGAGGAAGCTCCGTCATAAGTACCTTCAATATAAATATTGGCTCCTGGTAAAGAATTGTTTTTCGTATCAAAAATAACTCCCTTGATATTAGTTGACTGAGCCATGATATCAGAACAAAATGTCAGTACTACTATTATGATAACTATATTTTTTATATATACGCTCATATTCTGTTTTTTATTAGCAAATTTGGTTTGGGTTAGCCTTATACACAATTAATTATTACTGAACTGTCATATTTCAATGACGAATCGTAAGTACTCTTTCGTTTATCCTGTGAGAATCCATTTTTTCTTCTTTTTTTTAACAAAAATAAATCAGGCTAAACTTCCATCAAACAGAAAATCGGTGAATGGATGATAATAGTCGGCTAAAAAAAAGCCACCCTCTAAGAAGGTGACTTTAAATTGCAGAGCCTCCCACCGGACTCGGACCGGCGACCTGCTCATTACGAATGAGCTGCTCTACCAACTGAGCTAAGGAGGCTTTTCAAATTCGAAGTTAATTATTTTTTTCTTAATCTTTCTAATCTTTTAAGCAACGGAGGGTGAGAATAATGAAAGAAGACAACGGCCGGATGTGGTCTCAGGTTACTTAGATTTTTTACTGATAGTTTTTTTAATGCAGTCATTAAAGCATCTTCGCTATAATGCTTTCCTGCAAATGCATCTGCTTCAAATTCATTCTTCCTCGAAAAAATATTCATTCCCAGTCCCAGCACAATAGAAACAGGGCTATAGAGTATTCCAAACGCTATTAATCCTAAATGAAACCCGGTCTGCTCAGCCCCAAGCGCCTTTGATAATTCAGGATTATCGATAAGAAGAGATAGTATATATAAGGTTAATCCTGTTTGTAAAACAGAAATTATTATTCCTTTCTTAGTGTGCTTTTTCTTATAGTGTCCAATTTCATGGGCTAAAACTCCTACTATTTCATCCTTGTCCAGATCATCTATCAGAGTATCAAAAAGAACAATCCTTTTCTTAGCTCCCAGTCCGCTGAAATAGGCATTAGCTTTTGTAGAACGTTTCGATCCGTCAATTACATAGATGTTATCCAGTTTGAAATCAACATTTTCAGCAAAATTCCGGATGGCTGTTTTCAATTCTCCATCTTCAAGCAGAGTTTGCTTATTAAACAGGGGAACGATAAGTGTTGAATAAAACATTGTCATAAACACCATAAATCCGCTTATTAACAGCCATGTATAAATCCAGAACATTTCTCCGGTTAGCATGTAAAACCAAATGATAAGCGCAAACAGTCCACCTCCAATAATCAATGACAACATCCATCCTTTCACTTTATCAAGAAAAAACGTTTTCAGAGTAGTTTTATTAAAACCATACTTTTCCTCAATCACAAAAGTATCATAAAGACTGAAAGGTGTATTTACTATATCCATTGCCAACCCAAGAATTCCAAAAAAAATCAGGGCAATAACAATCTGATTTGCACTAATTTCCCTCGCCCAGTTATCAACAACTGCAAATCCAGCCAGAAATAACATGGCAACCATGATAGTAAGGCTGAATGAAGAAGTCAATAATCCGAATTTTTGATTTTCCTTTTCATATTCCTGCGATTTTTTATACCGGTCAGGATCATAAATTCCTTTTAGTTCATCAGGCAATATACTGCTCCACCTTGTTGAATTGAGGTATTCCAGCAATCTCTCAAGTGCAAAATCAAAAACCACAATGGCAAGGATGATATAGAATATTGTATTATACATGAAAATTAAAAATTAAAAATTAGAAATTAAAAATTATTAAGTGCGCAAAAGTAAGAAAAGTTTGAAGAATGTAAAAGAAGGAATAGAGGGAATAGAAAGAATAAAGGGAATAGAAGGAATAAAGGGGAAGAATGGAATATTGGGAAAATGGGAAAATGGAAGAAAAAGAGCTGAGGAACGTTTGGCGTTAGCCAAACCTCACGAATAGGTAGTGGGATGGCTTGTGGGAATGAGTAATTGTGTTACAGTGACTCTTACACTCTTCGACCTTTTGACTCTTTGACTTCTTCTAATTTACTCCTCTGTCCAAATATACTTATTATAGAGGCGTATTCTCTCAAGCAGTACCTTCTGATACTGTTCTACTGACTCCTTTTTATTCAGAGAATATGATTTTTTCGTCCAATTTAATGCGGCATCCAGGTTATCATACATTTCTGATACCAGCGCCATATTAAGGGCTGCACGGGAAGCTATTTTAGTATCCGGTTCATAGGCCAGAACTTTCCAAATTTCAGCAGCCTCCAGCCATTTCTCTTCCTTTGCCAATATAGCAGCTTCAATAAGGTCAGGATGCCCGCGGATAAAATAAAACCTGTCGACCTCCTCCCACTGTGGTATAAGTCTTTCTCCATAATAAAAACCTGCCCAATATGCTGCTTCAGATATTGCATCCTTTTTCGAAATAAGGTTCCTTAATGCAGCAAGCATTGTCAATCCTGTTGATTCCCAGAAAATTGTATCACTATAATTATATTCTTCCATCAATTGTTTCCTGTCCGGATCATATATCCTGAATAAAGCTGATAAAGACACCTCCAGTTTACCGATCCTGTAATACAATGCGCTATTGTCACTACCTATAATACCAAATGCAGCCTTAATTGAATAGAGATGTTTTACAATGAAACCATCCAGTGAAATTAAAACATCAAACCTGTTTCTGTCTGAAATAGCTCCAATTGTATCCCAGTTCATAGGTTTCATCTCAATATCGAAATTTAATGAATCCTTTACCTCTCTTGTTTTTTGAACAATAGTCACCGTATCAATTAATTCAGAACTATACAACGCATCTTTAATTCCTTCAAAAAGCTTTTGATGCGCAATATTATTAATCACCAATGAATCAATCCTGTTCTTTTTCCAATTATTACAACTTTCATTGGCAGTGGGAAAATTTAATCTGTTAACCAGGGTAATATGACAAGTACTATCAGGAAACTTTACTTCAGGAGGATCATAAACCCGGATAGGAACAATCGAAGTAGTTATACATGAGTTGAGGGAAAGTATCCCGAAAAAGGTAAACAAATACATTAAATTGCGAAAAAGCATAGGTGTTTAAATAAATAAAAACTGTTAGTTTTATTGCAAGCACTATATACTTACCGGTAACTATTCAGTGT
>DAOVLD010000248.1 GCA_030631445.1 Bacteroidota bacterium | reverse complement strand
CCTTACACCTGACAACTATTTTATCGGACATCAAAGTGGTAAATCAATAACCACCGACGAGTATAATTCATACATGGGTTATAAAGCCGGTTCATCTAACAACGAGGGAAACAGAGGTGTATTTCTTGGGTACCTGGCAGGTTTTTCCAACACAAATGGAGAATCCAATACATTTATTGGCAGCAACTCAGGATATTTGAATACTACCGGCGCGGCAAATGTATTTATAGGTGATTCATGCGGATTCAATAATCGTACAGGTGAATGGAATATTTTTATTGGCAATAATTCAGGATTCTCTAATACTACAGGGTATGCTAATGTAAGTCTGGGTGATATGTCAGGGTATTCCATAACAACCGGTTATCAGAATGTATTTCTGGGAGATCTTGCCGGCTATTCAAATTCAGAAGGTTTTTCTAATGTCTTTATCGGTGCTGATTGTGGTCAGTTGAACAATACCGGTAACTACAATGTTTTCATGGGTACAGCAGCAGGCTATGGTAATACCGGAGGTAGCTATAATGTTTTCCTTGGTGAAAGTTCGGGTACGAGTAACACTGTTGGGGAATCAAATGTATTTATAGGTACCGATTGCGGCTCATCAAATACACTGGGCAGTTATAACGTATTCCTGGGTGATCTGGCGGGCTCTTCAAATATTACCGGAGAAGATAATGTTTTTATCGGGGTGAATACAGCGGCAAGCAATACGGAAGGCAGTTATAATGTTTTTATGGGTTCTAATAGCGGTGTAAATAATATAACCGGGAATTATAATGTTTTTCTGGGTGATGAAAGCGGATATACAAATTCTACCGGCAGGTCAAATGTATTTATTGGGCTACAGGCAGGAAACAAGACTGATACAGGTAGCTATAACCTGTTTATGGGAACATTAAGCGGACATAATAATGTTAACGGAATGGGCAACGTGTACCTGGGACAAGAAGCCGGATACTCAAATCAAAGCGGAAGCTTAAATGTCGCTATCGGTCCGGAAGCCGGTTATTACAACATAGGAGAGAGTAATATCTTCATTGGGTCGGGAGCTGGATTTTATGAAATGGGGGATAATAAATTATATATTGACAATTCATGGTCAACAGATGAGGAGGCATTGATCTATGGTGATTTCTTTCTTGATTCTTTAAGTTTTAATGCTGATGTGAATATTACCTATGATCTTGATGTCGGCGGAGAGGTTACTGCAACAGGTTTTATTGAACCTTCAGATATAAGATGGAAAACAAACATTGCAGCTTATGAAAATGCCCTGGATAAGCTTATGCAGATAAGGGGGGTGAATTTTGAATGGAAAAGCAAGGAAAGCGGACATTGGAAATTTCCTGATGGTAATCAGTTAGGAGTTATCGCCCAGGAGGTTGAAAAAGTTATTCCCGAGTTGGTTAAAACCAACGGGGAGGGATATAAATTGGTTGACTATACAAAATTATCAGTTATTTTAGTTCAAGCTGTGAAAGAACAACAACGCATGATTGATAAGCTTGAGAAAGATAATACAAACCTGAAAACTGAAATGGAAAGGATTGATGATTTACAGGACCAGATTGATCAGTTAAAAAACATGTTGAGTAAATAAAATTCCGATAATAGCTTGTTTGAATATGAATTTCTTCCTATTCCGGGTTTATTATATTACTGTGTTTGTTTTCTTGATCTTCAAATTTTAAGATCACAATGTTCAGAAAAAAAATCAATTCATTAATATTACTTTCTTTTCTATTCTGTCCTTTTGCTCTTTTCTCGCAGGAGAGTTCTGTTGTTGATAGTTTGTCGTCTGTTTTGGATAATAGTGTTGAAGATACAAACAGGGTGAATACTCTGAATTCACTGGCAGAGGAGCTTAGGAAAACAGACCCGGAGCAGGCAAATGAATATGCAGAAGAAGCGCTTGCTTTAAGCAGTGAACTTAATTACAAAAAAGGTATTGCCGGTTCATACTTCTCGCTGGGCAGGGTTTACCGTGCTCAGTTTAACCTTACGGAAGCAAGAGGTTACTACCTTAAGTCAGTTCAGGTTTATAAGGAGATTGGAGATCATAAAGCAGTGGCTGATATCACAAATAAAGTTGGCATTACTTATGGCATCCAGGGAGAATATGAAAAAGCCCTTGACTTTTTTAACAGAAGTCTGCAAGCCAATAAGAAATTTGGTGAGAAACAACGAATAGCTGATTGCCTGAACAATATTGGAAATGTCTATAAGTATCTTGGAAATTACCCTGAATCGTTTAATGCATACAACAAAGCGCTGGAAATTTATGAGGAGCTTCATGATACGGCTGATATCGCGATGTGTTATAACCATTTCGGAATACTTCACGATTATCAGGGGGATTACAAACAAGCGCTTGATTACTATTTTGAATCACTCAGAATGCGGGAGATCGTGGGAGATATAGAAGAGATAGCTGCATCATACAGTAATATTGGAATAGTATATAATTACCTGGGTGAATATGAACAGGCTCTTGAATATCAATTAAAAAACTTAAAGCTTAATAACGAAATCGGTCAAAAAAGAGGGGCTGGTATCGCGTACACAAATATTGGGAATATTTATGAAAAATTAGGAAAATCTGACCAGGCGCTTGAAAATTTCCTTAAAGGAATGGAAACACTTAAAGAGATCGGGGATATGCAGGGGGTAACAGATGCATATTTTAATATTGGAGAAGTATGGCAAAAAAGGGGGAAGTATGAGGTGGCATTACAATATCAGGATAAAAGTCTGGATATTGCTGAAGAGATAGGATACAAGCAGGGAATTGCCAATAGTTGTTATAGTATTGGTTCTGTTTTTAACAAAACCGGAGAGTATACGGAAGCTGTTAAGTTCCTTAACCGGTCGATTGGTATTGGGGAGGAATTGGGAATGCCGGAAATTATTATGGCTGCTTCTGAAGTGCTTAGTAAGGTTTATAAAAAGCAAAATAATTTCAGGAAAGCATATGATTTTTTTATTCTGTTTAAACAAATGAGTGATAGTTTGAATAATGCCGAAAACTTAAAAAGGATCACCCAGCTTGAAATGCAATATGAATTTGATAAACAGCAGGAAATACAGCAATTTGGGCAGGAGCAGGAACGTATTGCACACAACGCGGAATTAGAACAACAAAAACTTCTGAGAAATATTCTTATTTCCGGTATTGTTGTTGTTTTGCTGTTCGGCTTTTTTATACTCAGGAGCTATATCCAAAAGAAAAAAGCTAATGCAGAAAAGGAAGTTTTACTAAAGGAGATACATCATAGGGTGAAAAATAATTTACAGGTTATTTCCAGCCTTTTAAATCTGCAATCAAATTCCTTGTCTGATGAAAAAATGAAATCTGCTGTAAAGGAAGGACAAAGCCGTGTGAAAGCAATGGGGCTGATTCATCAGACACT
>DAOVLD010000112.1 GCA_030631445.1 Bacteroidota bacterium | reverse complement strand
CCAGGCTTTCCGGATCAGCTTTCATACGCTCATTCGCTCTTTTTAAAGTATTATAACACATTGCACAAAGTGTCATTACTCTGTCTGATCCGCTTTCCTTAACCCGGATAAGATTCCGGATTGGAGCCATATGATGGATCAGATCATCGGTAGCCAGTGAGAAAACAGTACCGCAACAATTCCAACGTGATAATTCTTCGACATCAATGTCAAGTTGCTCTAAAGCGTATAACGCCGAATCTTCAAAATTTCTGGCATTTGCCTTTAATGTACATCCCGGATAATACGTTATCTTCATCAAATAATTCTTATACTTAAAAAATATTATTATTCAGTTTTTACATTATCTTTTAAATTGAACTTATAACAATTAACATATAACTTTTAACATTTTATTTTACTTCTATCCAACGTACTGATTAGTTACAAAATATTAAATATATTTCTTCACATTATTATGATGTAAATTTTCTGAAGCTGCTTATCAATGCAATTGGAGGAACTTCTTCCTTTTCTTCATCGGTTAATTTTTCAATTTGTATGTGGTCTTGTCTCTCACGTAATAAAATCTGCCTGATTGCTTCAAATACCTCAGCAATATTAATTCCTTTAGGACATCGTACATTACAGGTCATACAAGACGCACAGATCCATATTGATTTTGATTGAAGCAATTCCTCTTTTAAACAAAGCTGAGCAAAACGAATGATTTGATTTGGGAGAATATCCATTTGAGAGACAGCAGGACAACCTGCTGAACATTTCCCGCACTGATAACAAACTAAAAGATTTTGCCCGCTTAATTCCTGTACCTTTTGAACAAAAGGATCTTTGATTGTTTTCCTTGATATATTTATTCTCATTTATCGTTATAATGAATAGCTATAAAGATAAGTTATAAAAATAAGGTTATAACTTTTTGTTGTTACAATTTTTAACCACTGTAACAAAATAACAAAAAAAATTGTTCATTAAAAAAATGAAATGTTTAAATATGATTAATGTTATGTTTCTAAACATATTGAATAAAATGGATGGTAGTAAGAATACTCAGAGTCAATGCACGAACCTGAAATATGTAGATCCGGTTTGCAATCGGATGAATTAAATCGATTCAGTTTTTACTGTAATCCGCCAAGCGGAGACGAGTAATCCCGATGCCCGATAAAAACAAAAAATTTTCTCCGACTGAGCAGGTCTATATCTTTTCCTAAGCGTAAAAGCTTGCTTTCATAAAGGGACAACTACAAACAAAGCAACCTTTTCATTTATTAACCCATCTTAGATAAGAATATAGTATCTCTGGTTTCACTACTTTTATTATTGAATATTTTGGAGATAAGCCTGTAACTATATTTTGTAATAATAAAATCAAACATACAAGTTTGAATCTTTGGCGTACAGCCAATAACTGTCCATTTATTAATATTTATTAATTAATTTAAGCTAATAGCTATGAAAACAAAATCTGTTTTATTAATTATTGCAACTGTTTTATTTATTACTGTCTTTGGTAATAAAAATTTTGCCCAGGAATCAATTGATCAGAAAGCAAAAATGTTAGATCTGAAATTACAGTTACTGGATTCCAAACTGGAATTATTAGACACAAAAATAAAATTATGGGAATCAAAACCTGATGAATTAGATATCAGACTGCATGAAATTGATGGCAAGATAAAAGCAATGAATTTTGACCCGGCCGGTATTAATTTAAAATTTCTTGAAGTTGATGCAATGATACAGGAATTAAAAGAAGTAAATATTCCGGTTGAAATACATGTACCTGCTATTCGGGAACAAGAGATAGAATATCATAAGGACTACAAATCTGCCATAATGCTTAATCCTGTCAGCCTGTTTGAAGGAACATTTCACTTATCATATGAACGATTACTTACTGATAAGTTTTCTGTTAGTATTTCTGCTTTGGCAACCTATGCAACAGAACAGGGTATGTCCCAATATTTTTTCTCAAATCAAAGATTTACGTATTTCGATGCATTATCCAATTCCTATGAAATTTATCAGGGAGAATCTATCGCAGGTACAGGCATAGTGTTACAAGGCAAAAATTATCTTATGGCAAATTTCAAAACTAAAAATAAGGCGCCTTTAGGTCTGTATGCTGCTCCGCAATTAATGTACAGAAGAATCTGGATTACCGGTGAAACAATGGAATTTAATGTAGATGAAGATGAATGGGTGGAAAAAGAAATCAAACAGCGATTGAATATCTGTTCAGCGGGAGTGGTAATTGGTACTAAAATTCCTGTTATGAAAGTATTAATTGTAGATATATTCGTTGGTGGAAATATTAGATTAAGTAAATATGATGATGAATCCGGACTAACAAAATATAAAAAATGGTATAATATAGATTATTCCGGTGTTTTCCCAACTGCAGGAATTGGTATAGGTATCTTAAAATGATTCATGCAAATTTGAAACAGTGTCAGGTAATTAGCAATTAGAATTTGTCTATAACGTAAGTAATAATTGATTTAAGAACAAGGAACACCCCCGCCCGGATGAACATCCGTTCGGACGGGGATTAACGATTTGCGAAGTGTTTGAAAATCTGAAATCTAAAATTAGCGTTCCTTGTTCGATATTCAAATCTACAGAAATTTAGAGACTTTATGGACAGGCTCTAATTAATGTTTCACAAGGATATAATTCCTGAATTCACCAAGTCTCTTGCCTCTAAGCACATTTTTTTCAATCCAGGATATTAACCTGTATTTAAGTTTATCATGCTTACTTGGTATCGGATTCCTGTTTTTTCGGGGGCCGGTAAAACGCAATTGGTGTTTCCAGTAGAAATCATCTATCCAATCCTTCATTACCTTTGGATGACTTCCGTTGAAGTGTTTCAGTTTTGACAGGTTCCCATAATCAAATAGATGATCGAATTTTTGTTCTTTCTCGAGTTTCTCAACATTTCTCCAACCCTGGTGATTAGTGCTAAAAGCCTTTATCTTATTTTGCATTAACTCAGGTGGACGTACCCAACCATAATGGTAAATAAAAGCATTTACCGGTTCAACTTTTAATTTGTAAGTATTCTTTTGCTGCCGGAAATCTATTCCGTTAAAATCCGGTATCCTCCTGAAAGATTGTGCTGATTCCCAGGAATGAATATCAGGATCATTCCTTATTATTCTGATTTCTTTCCGGTACCAGCAATGGTTATCCTGAATGTGATAATAATCTCCCCAGAAATGAAAATAATTAAACAACAAACCCTCTACAGTTTTATCTTCATAAAGTTCCTCACATTTTTTTTGAATAACCGGAAGGTATTTTTCATGAACTACTTCATCTGACTGAAGATAAAAAAGCCAGTCTCCTGAGCAATGTTGTTTTGCGATATCAGTTTGGTGAGCATGTTCCATTCCCCTGGGGTATTTCTCAATATCCCATGTTGTATCAACAATCTTAATTTTCTTACTGTCAATACTATCTATCTCTTCACGAGTAGTATCATCTTCGTCGCTGTCTCCAAGAGCAACCACAAATTCATCCACAATTGGCAGAATAGACATAACTACCTGTTTCACCGGATAATAAAGTTTCCGGGCATTTTTACCCATAGTAAAACCGCTAATCTTCATTGAATCATTCTTTAATACATTTGCAACTTATGAAGTCTGTTATAAGTTCCTCCCTCAATTTTTACCAGATCATTATGACAACCTTTTTCAACAATCATGCCATCATCCAACACTACGATCATATCAGCATACTTAACGGTTGAAAGCCGGTGCGCTATTACAATTGATGTTCTGTTTTTCATCAGGTTAATAATAGCTTCCTGAACAAGACGTTCGGATTCAGTATCGAGCGCTGAAGTAGCTTCATCAAGAATAAGTATGGGTGGATTTTTTAACACTGCTCTGGCAATATTGATCCTCTGTCGCTGTCCCCCGGACATTTTACTTCCTCCCTCCCCTACATTTGTATAATATCCATTTGGAGTATCAATGATAAAATCGTGAGCATTAGCGACTTTAGCAGCTGCAATCACTTCTTCTTCTGTTGCATCACTTAGCCCAAAAGCAATATTATTAAAAAAAGTATCATTAAACAGTATTGACTGCTGACTAACTATTCCCATAAGCCCGCGCAAATCGGCTATTTTATAATCCTCTACCGCTATTCCATCAATTGATATCTGTCCTTTAACAGTATCAATAAATCTTGGTAACAAGTCAACAAAAGTAGATTTCCCTGCACCTGATCTGCCAACAAGAGCAATAGTCTTTCCTTTATCAATGGTCAGGTTAATATCTTCTAATACAAGCTCTTCACCATACTTAAACCCAACATTTATATATTCAATCTTTTCTGAGAATGATTTTACTGATTTAGCATCCGGTTTCTCGGTAATAGTAACCTTTGAATCCATAATATGCTCAATTCTTTCTACTGAAGCCAACCCTTTTAATACATTATAATATGCTGTTGTAATAGCTTTTGCAGGATTAATAATTTGTGAAAAAATCACCAGGTAAGTAATAAGCACTGATGAAGAGAATGTGCTGTTTCCTCCCAGAACCATACTACCACCATACCAAAGAACGATAACCAAAACAAAAACTCCCAGGAACTCACTTAATGGACTTGCTAATTGCTGCCTCCTGAATAATTTACTTATAATTCTTGTATATAAAGAGTTTGCACTTTCAAACCGGTTCTGCATTTTCTTTTCGGCAATAAAAGCTTTAATGATACGAAGCCCACCCAGGGTTTCTTCAATAACTGAAAGGATAACACCCAGTTTTTTCTGCCCTGCCAATGATGTTGACCTTAGGGTTTTACCAATTTTACCGATAAGAAAGCCACTAACAGGTAGTAAAACTATAACGAACAGAGTAAGATTAAAACTTATATAAAACAATGATGCGAGGTATACAATAATTAATATAGGAGATCTGAAGAGCATATCAAGTGATCTCACTACTGATACTTCTATCTCCTGGACATCACCTGACATTCTTGCCAGAATATCTCCTTTTCTCTCTTCAGTGAAGTATTTCAGAGGCAGGGAAAGAATTTTACTGTATAAATTGTTACGTATATCTTTAACAACCCCGGTACGAATAGGGATCATATAAAATTTAGACAAATAAAGAAACCCATTCTTTAGAAACGATGTAACAATAACTACTACTCCAACAAAAATAAGTGCATAAATTTTCCCTTCTTCAATAATTAACCTGCTTAGAATATACTGAAAATTATGAACCAGATCGGCAGGATTAAAAGAAAAAGGAACAGACTGGTTAACTAGTTTGGTTTTTTCAAAAAGAATATTTAAAAAAGGAGCTACCATAGCAAGGCTGAATAATGAGAAGACAGATGAAAGCAAAATATAAAATATGCTTAAAGCAGCTTTACTCTTGTAGGGAATAATATATTTTATTATCCTAAAAAGTTGATTCATGGTTAAATTCAGTTATTCTTAAATGTAATTTCAGGTTCCCTGTTTAATAAATTTTACTAATCTGAATTATTCAAAAATTTCTTCTTTACGACATCAAAAATCACATAATTATTAGTTACCAATCAGTCGACAGTCCACAGTCGGCAAAAAAGTAAATAACAGTAAAACAATTTTAACACACAATCACTTAATCAAATTCCCGAAAATCGGGACTGGAAAAAATAAATATTTTGGCCTTCAAATTGCCGATTACCGACTGCCAATTGCCGACTATAGACTGAAGATTGTATTCATTCTGAACTTTTTACTTTTGTCTTTTATCTTCTGCATGAATAATACGGGCTAAATACCATTATAGTTCCAGGGAGTAATTATCCTCAATTCAGCTTTAACTGATTCATTTATTTCCAGATTCTCTATAAATTCATGAATTCTTTCTCTATCAACAGGTTTATTTGTCCTTGTTAGCTTCTTTAGCATCTCAAAAGAATCAGCAAAACCCTCTCTACGCAAGATAGTTTGTATTGCTTCAGCCACAACAATCCAATTTTTCTCCAAATCCTTTGAAATCCTTTCAGTATTAACAATAAGTTTTCCCAACCCTGTTAATAACGAATTAAAAGCGATTATTGTATGTGCAAAAGGAACACCAATATTCCTTATAACAGTTGAATCGGTCAGGTCTCTCTGTAATCTTGACACCGGCAGCTTGCCTGACAAAAAGATATACTGTGAGTTTGCCAAACCCAGATTTCCTTCAGAATTTTCAAAATCAATAGGATTAACCTTATGGGGCATTGCCGAAGATCCAACTTCCTTATCTGAAATTTTTTGTTTAAAATACTCCATTGAGATATAAGTCCAAACATCCCT
>DAOVLD010000235.1 GCA_030631445.1 Bacteroidota bacterium | reverse complement strand
GACGGATTGATTGACCTGCTTGTTGTCGATCTTCGGTACGGAGCCCTGTATCGTAATATCGGTAACGGACTGTTCGAGGATATTACCGAGAAAAGTGGTGTTGCCGGAGCATTTGCAGGAAAAGGTGCCTGGGGTGCTGAACTTTTTGATTATGATAATGATGGTGACCTTGATATATTCTCTGCAAATGGAACTGCAGAGGAACTCATTTTACAACCTCCTTTGTTATTGGAAAATGACGGAAAAGGACACTTCAAAAATGTAGGCCCTGAACTTTGTGATTATTTTTCTACAAAGAGGTCAGGCAGAGCAGTGGCTATTTGGGACTATGATAATGACGGAGATCTGGATATAATTGTATCTCATATTGATCTTCAGGCAACAGCCACACTTCTTAGAAATGATTTAGCCAATTCCAATCACTGGCTTGGATTGAAACTGATAGGTAAAAACGGGCCCGCTTCCGCTATAGGTGCCAGGATAATTGTTAAAATTGGTAATAAAAAGCGGGTTTATATAAATCAATGGGCAACAAGCTACCTCTCAAACCACGATCCTCGTGTCCATATTGGTCTGGGACAGGATAAACATATTGACCAGATTGAAATTTTTTGGTCAAACGGGGAAAAAGAAACTTATAATAATCCTCCCATTAATCGTTACCTGACAATAAAAGAGGGAACAGGGATCAAGTAAAAAGTAAAAAGTTAAAAGTTGAAAGTGAAGAGGGAAGAAGGAAGAGTGAATCGTGAGGGAAGGACAGAATCGTGAATAGTGAAGAAGTAAGGAGTAGGAAGTAGGGAGGAAGCCATTTCGAGCAAGAAAATTACTTAATTGCCAATAAAAAGCCCGACGTCGTCCCGATTTTTCGGGACTTCGGCGGGCGAAGGTGGGCCCAGCTGGGCTCGAACCAGCGACCCCCTGATTATGAGTCAGGTGCTCTGACCAGCTGAGCTATGGGCCCCTATAAGTTAAAAGTAGAAAGTTAAAAGTTAAAAGTAAATAGTAAATCCACCTTCGCTAAAGCTACGGTGGACAAAGAAATTAAAAAGTGGGTGTGGGAGATGAGTGTGGGTGTGTGGGTATATTATGTAAAAGAACATGATTTTATTTAGGACTGCAATATTACATAATTAGTAAATAATAAACAATTATTTAAAAGGCAAAAAGTCCTGCAGTACAGGCTTTATAAAATCAATCGATATTTGAGACCGCTTTCAGTAATAACCGGATAACATTATCAACATTCTGATTAAATACTTTCAATACTTCTTCCCATGAAACCGGCTCCTCGTTTTCTTTCCAGGAGTCATAATCTGTACTCATGGCAATAGTGGCATATGGGATATCAAGTTCATTAGCAAGGATCACTTCGGGGGCTATTGACATATTGATCACATCAGCGCCCCACATCCGGAACATCCGGGATTCGGCACGGGTAGAAAAACGGGGTCCTTCTATTGTAATAATGGTTCCTGCAGAATGATGTTTAAGTTGCAATAATTTTGCAGAATTGATGATTATCTCCCTGAGATTATTATCAAAAGGATCTGCCATAGGAACATGTTTCAGATCTTTTTCATTAAATTCTTCGAAAAATGTGATCTTCCTGTGGCGCGTAAAATCAATGAACTGGTCGGGAATAACCATATCCCCCCTGCCTATTTCTTCTTTCAGGCTGCCACACGCGGTAGTGGTAATTATATGTGTACATTCAAGTTTTTTTAAGGCATAAATGTTTGCCCTGTTGTTGACCTGTGTAGGTGGAATAGTGTGCTTTCTGCCATGTCTTGAAAGGAGAACTACTTCATTATTTTCAATTTTTCCAACAAGAAGCGATGAGGCGGGTTCTCCAAATGGAGTGCCAACCTTCATCTCTTTTGCATTTTTGAGTATATCCGGATCTTCCAGACCCGATCCGCCGATAACACCAATTTTTGCCATGAAATTATATTATTGTATTAATATATGCTAACAGATATTTTCCTGCCTCATCCAGATCTTTACCAAAAGTAATTAACCCTTCTTTATGACCTCCCATAACAATTATCTTTTTTTCAAAAGCATCTGTTTTTTTAAAAAGCCTGGTAACCTCGATAGCCATTTCAGGAGTTCCGTATTCAACTTTTTCTGATGTGGTAGGCACTTTATTAAGCAGCTTATTCCAAAAATCCAGACTGTGAATATGAATAATGCCATTGATCTCAGGATGAAACTCATAAATCACTGCATGTGTCAGTGATTCGGAAGAAGCCTTAACCGGTCCTGAGCAATTTACCTTGTTATTGGAAATACTATAGTCGGTTACTTTTACATAATGTTCCGCATTTAGTTTTATCAGATTTCCAGTTGACGATCCGGTAATAATAAACCGGGTGGATGGCTTTGTTCGTAAGCTGATATTTCCAAAACCAATTCCCTCCGGGGTTGCCCCAATCAGGTTCAAGTTATATAAAATATCGCGCCAGGTGTTCAGTTTTATTAACTCATCATCAGAAATAACCGGAGGACATTTATTCCAGTCACAGATAAATTTTATATTTCCATCACGGTTATTATTTTTCATTTGCAGGGAATTTTTTATGGATATCATCCCGGTTAGCTTTGCATGTTCCTCTTTCTGTTATCAAACCGGTAACAAGGCGTGCAGGAGTAATATCAAAACCATAATTCAATGCCGGTGTATTTTCAGGAGCAATTCTTACATCAACAGAATGGTTATTATACCATCCTTTTATAGTAAGCACTTCTTCAGGCTCTCTTTTTTCAATAGGTATTTGATCGGTATTTTTTAATGTCCAGTCGATAGATGTTGATGGAAGAGCAACATAAAATGGAATGTTATTGTCTTTTGCAGCCAGTGCTTTCAGGTAGGTTCCGATCTTGTTGGCAAAATCACCATCCGGAGTCATACGGTCGCTACCAACGATAACCATATCCACCAATCCTTCCTGCATCAGTTGCCCGCCGGTATTGTCAGTTATTAAAGTGTGAGGGACTCCATGTTCACCAAGTTCCCATGCGGTAAGACGTGCCCCCTGATTCCTGGGACGTGTTTCATCCACCCAGACATGCAGGTTAATACCTTTATTATAAGCCATATAAATTGGGGCAGTGGCTGTTCCGTAATCAATGCACGCCAGCCAGCCGGCATTGCAATGAGTTAAGATATTAACTTGTTGATCCTTTTTATGTTTTGCAATATTTTCAATTAGTGGTAATCCGTAAATACCTATTTTCCGGCTGTTTTCCAGTTCTTCATTTTTCAAGCTGATTGCAGTTTGTAATGCGATCTTTATTTGTTCATCAGGCAAGTTGCTTTTTCTTATACTTTGAAGCATCCGGTCTACTGCCATAGTAAGATTTACAGCAGTTGGGCGGGCTGATTTTAGTTTGTCTGCGATCCTGGTAATTGTTTGATTTGTAGAGGGCTCCGTGCTATTCTGTAAAGCAAGGTAAATCCCGAAAGCTGCTGTTACACCGATCAATGGAGCTCCCCTAACAGCCATATTGCGGATAGCCGTGTAAACATCATCAATAGTTCTCAGTTCAAGAATTTGGAAAGAAAATGGCAGATGACGCTGGTCTATAACCTTAACAACCGAAGGATCAGTACTGTCAATCCAGATGCTGTGATAATGTTGTCCCTT
>DAOVLD010000046.1 GCA_030631445.1 Bacteroidota bacterium | reverse complement strand
TGTGGACCTTCAGGCCCTTCGGGACCTTCAGGCGCTTCAAATTCCACCCAATTGTCTAAATCCAGATAAGGCTGTGTTGAAGATGTGAACGGAGGTGTTCCCTGGAAAATCCACATTGAATTAATCAACGGATCACCGCTTGAACGGTCAAAAACATAATCACCTTCATAATAGGTTGAATCACTGCTCCAGGCACCACGGTTATTAAGTCCCGTACCTGCATCACCTTTATCCCCTTTCGGTCCCTGTGGTCCCTGAATTCCTTCAGGTCCCTGCGAACCCTGAATGCCCTGAATTCCTTGCGTTCCCTGTATCCCCTGAGATCCTTGCTCTCCCGGGAGTCCCTGTTCACCGGCAGGACCCTGCTCTCCCGCAGCACCTGCCTCGCCCTGCTCTCCCTGTATCCCCTGCGGTCCTGCAGGTCCTATATTTCCATCTTCAGCAAACAAAGCGTAAGGTACCGATAGCAGTTCTGTTGATCCCAGATCAGCATAACCTCCTCCATCATTAACCTGCACCTCCATATAATATGAACCTAGTGCCCAGTCAATATCCGAAAAGGTTGCAGCAGTGCCGCCACTGTTCGTTGCACCTGTATCCCCGATCTTAAGGGTAAACAGACCCAGGTCACTGGTTGTTACCGAATGGATCTCTTCCCATACCAGGGTTCCGGTTTCGCTTCCCTGGAGAAGACCGATTTTAACATCAAGAGGAGTGTTTTTTAAGACGCTATTGTCACCATCGCGGGCTACTGCCTGGTAGTTAAAGCCCTGGGGGGCCTGGGAAAATAAGGCAAAAGGCAAAAGGCAAAAGGCAAAAGTAAAAAGTAAAAAGCTTGCCGCGTGAAATGCGACGATTACCCTGCCTGCCCTGTAAGGAAGAATGACTGTATCGGGGCGAAATTTGAAGCACGAAAAAATTCTCACAGTGAAGGAGCATATTTCACTGTGGATAAAAGTTAAGAGAAAAGGGTTTAGCTTTTTCATGACGTATAAATTTTAATTGATTTTTCTGGTAAAAGGAGATTTCTTTAGGCAATCCGATTGCTTAGTTAAAGTTATCATATAGGCAATAGGTTGTTGTAAATCAAATTTATGGTGTTTTTTATTAAAAAAAAAATAAATATTTATAATTAAACACCTGTTATGCCGGAATGCCCGAAGATGAACAGATACAGACGATTGCTTTTTCTTGTTTTGTGCGACGACAGAAAAAAGTAAGTAGTAGGAAGTAAAAAGTAAGAAGTAAAAAGAGAATTATGAATTATGAGGTGATGAATCACATGATACAAGTATTAATTAATTACGTTATTAATAACGTTATTCTTATTTCTTTAACCATCTTATTAACCAGGGCAATCTGTTAATCCGCAGACCTGAATAATAAAAAAACTTTCCACCAAAACTTTTGTAAAATCTTGCCAGATTTTTTTCATTGCTTCCTTCAAAATCCAAAATCAGTTTTTTCCCTGCATTCTCTGCAATAAAACTGTCAATAATTCCATACATAGCCCGTGTTTCCCGTCCTTCTTCAGTATTGGCAGAAAACAGGAATACAGCACGTTTGTGGTAAGTTATAAAAAAAGCTCCGGCAAGAAATTTGCCTTTTTGGTCGTTTGCAACAAGCATCCTGCCTGTTCCTTTATCAAATGCCGTATCCATTACTTTTTTCAATCCGGAATAATGAATATCCCTGATCTTTGGCAAGGTCTTGCCCATATTTTCTCTGAACATCCTTATTAAAAGATCGCTATCTTTTTCTTCATTCAATATAATATTTTCATTATTGAATTTCTTCAGATTTCGTATTGCATTCTCTGAATAATTATTCCGTATAGTTTCAAGATCATCAGACAGATCAAGTTCAAAATTGGTATTCATATCAACCCGAAAATCTTTCCCTGTAATCATGTTTGCCCGGTTCAGTTTGATATCTACATACCTGAAACGCTCCAGAAGAGTTTCCAGAAAAGGATCGATGTTAATATATTCACCGGGGTTCCTTGAAAAAGCACCAAGTTTCTGGTTGAAAAAGGGCTGATACAAATAATTAATTCCAAATTTCTTTCCGGAAGTAAGCGGGAATACGGTTTCATAATCATTTTCAACCAATGCTTCCCATCCGGGATGAACGGCATCAAGATACCATGAAAGTGCATAAACAAGTCCCATGGGTGACCGATTTATACAATCGTCCCATTTTTCTTTATTT
This sequence comes from Bacteroidota bacterium, assembly GCA_030631445.1. Taxonomy (GTDB): domain Bacteria; phylum Bacteroidota; class Bacteroidia; order Bacteroidales; family VadinHA17; genus JADFUQ01. The sequence goes on along the minus strand of DAOVLD010000046.1, from coordinate 7,248 downwards.
ATTTCCCCATGCTGCAGATATTTGATCATACGCTGTCAAAGCTTTTTATCATATCCAGATATACCCTGCTCCATCCCTCCCATTCTCCTTTCTCGCTGAGTGAAGAGTTATGCCAGAGACTCATAAATGTTCCATTTACACTCCTGACCCTTTTAATATAAAATTCTATCTTCACCAAAGCTTCCTCCGGTTCAAGTTCCTTATGCTGGTTTAAAGTACCATCCATTAATTGGAACGGAAAAATCTTTAAACCGGTTTGTTCTTCTTTTTTAAGGTCGTAAAAATAAAACGGATCGGCAATCCCTGCCCGGAAACCGGGTTCGGATGCAAACCCCATTGTATAATCTTCTGTGATCCCCAGTTTTATCAGATTCCGGTAGGTCCCTGGAAACTTAAGTCTCAGAAAATGCTGGCGGCTTCTTTGAACAGGTTTTCCGATAATATCAAACAAAATGTCATACTCCTGTTTCAGTATATCAAAATTTTCATTCGACTGGTAGGAAGGATGAAGCCCAACCCTGGTCCTTTTAGCAAAACTGGTTATCAGCTTCCTGTAAGCACGCCTTGAGGGTTTAATATTCTTATCAAATTTCCCTGGTTTTCCAACCTGGAAAAAATATACTGACTCAACATTGTGCTGTTGATGTATCCTGTGAAGCAATTCATAGGTATCATACGGATCTCTTAGCTTTCCAAAAACCATCTTCAAACGCTCTTTCCCGCTATAAATTCCAAGTCTTGAAGGCGCTTGAATAACAGAACTTAGTGTACGTAAAATACCTTTATGAGCAAGGGCAAACGGCTGATCAATATCAATGGTTAATATTGCACTGAATGATCTCCTTTTCATTTTTAACCTCGGGTATTTGGTCTTCAATAACTTCCCCAGTTCCAGTACCCAGTAATTTACTACCGGATAATCTAAAAAGTCATTCTGGTATGCAAAACTGTCCCGTGGGTCATAACGACCATGTTCATCAACCTCATGCGGAAGATATTCTTCATAACGTGTAACCATATAGAAAGCAGCAGAAAAAGGATCATATGGCATGTCAGGTTCCGATCCGGTAATAAAAAGCACCCTTTTATCTTTCCATGCTGGAGCATAAATATCCTGTTCGCGGATAGATGTTTCAAAAAGCAAACCTGCAGGTTTGATCCAGACACAATCCGGTATATCGATTGATGAATAATTTAGTTTTGGTCCTGTACCCTTCTCAAACGAATCTCTTGAGGATACTATCTGAAAATTTACACCCAGCAACTCATCCAATATCAAACGACTGATGTATTGAAACCGGGAAGTGATCTTTTCAGAATAAACTAACATGTACTGGAGTTGAAAGTTAAAAGTTAAAAGTATGTAAAAAACCAATATTGAAAAGTAATGATTTTAGGTAGATTGTTCAAAAAAACAGGAGAAAATTATTAACAGTTGCAGAATAAATCTTACATATCCAGTTCTACAACAGTGATCCCTGTTCCTCCCCGCTGAACATGTTCATCGTGATATTTTTTTACCATATCGTTTGCCTGGAGCCAATCTCTTACAAGTTGTCGCAATATACCGTCACCTTTTCCATGGAGAATCCGAACCTCTTTTTCATCAACCATAATAGCTTCATCAATAAAACCTGTTACTGTCTGAAGCGCTTCATCTCCACGTTGCCCGCGGATATCAATTTCAGGTTTAAAATTAAGTTTCCGCTGATGCAGTTCATGTATAAACCCGGTTGAATTGGCTTTGCCCGAAGTTTTTACGGTATCATCCTCTATTGTTTTTTGAATTTTCTCTATATCAACGGTAGTGATCATATTACCAAATAAAACAATAACACTTTTTGATGTAACTTCAATAACCTCACCAGTTTTGTCCATACCTGTCATTTTCACCTTATCACCTTTACTAATAATACGTTTTTCCGTTACCGGTTTCTTTTTCTCCGGGTCTTTTATAATATCCGGTCTTCTCGTTTGCAGATACTTTTGTTGTTTCCTTACCTGTTCAAGCCGTTTTTCAAATTCCTTTTCATTTCCGGTTTTTTGCTTTACCGCTTTGTCCTTGAACTCATCCAGCTCTTTCCTTATTTTCCTGGTCCTTTCTTTCTCTGCCCGGGCTTCTTTTATTTCACGTATAGTATTTTCTATTCTCCGGTTAGCATCGTTAAGGAGCTCCTCTGCTTCCAGTTTTGCTTTTTCAATGATCTCTTTCCTGAGTTTTTTAATAGAATCCAACTCCTCCGAATATTTTTCAACTGTTTCTCCCAGTTTCTTTTCCGATATCCTGATACTGTCTCTTTTCCTTTCCCAGTATCGCTTATCACGTACTACATCCTTCAAATGTTTATCAAAATCAATGTGTTCTTTCCCGACCTTTTTTTGTGCTTCCTGCAGGATATTTTCCGGGAGTCCGATTTTACGCGCTATCTCAAAAGCAAAGGAACTGCCGGGCTTACCGGTTTCCAGACGAAACAACGGCTCCATAAGGTGATTATCAAAAAGCATTGCCCCGTTTTCAATACCATCGGTTGATGCAGCAAAATGCTTCAGGTTTGTATAGTGAGTAGTTACAACCCCGTAAGTACCTGTCTCATTCAACTTTGCAAGTATTGATTCGGCTATTGCTCCTCCAAGCATAGGCTCAGTACCGGTCCCGAACTCATCGATCAGGATCAGGGATTTTTCATCTGCATGTCTGGTAAAGTATTTCATATTTACCAGGTGCGAACTATAGGTGCTCAGGTCATTATCAATCGACTGGTCGTCACCCATATGGATAAACAGGTGGTCGAAGATCCCTGCTTTTGAATCTTTGTCCATCGGAACCAATAAACCACACTGCAACATGTATTGTAGAAGTCCGGTAGTTTGGAGGCAGACAGATTTTCCGCCGGCATTAGGTCCGGAGATCACAAGTATCCTTTTATCTGTTGTCAGACCGATATTTAGCGGCACAACTTTTTTACCGGCATTTTTAAACAAAAGGTATAGCAAAGGATGGACAGCATTTTGCCAGTTAATTCCGGGTTTATCTGATAACGAAGGTTTTATCCCGTTAATACTTTTTGCCATTAATGCTTTAGCCCTGATAAAATCAACCAATCCAAGGAAATTAAATGAATCGTTAAGATCATCAATATAAGGACGCAGGAAGTCACTGAATTCAATTAATATCCTGATTATTTCACGTTTCTCTGCATACCCCAGTTCCCGTATCTCATTATTCAGTTCAACTATCTCAGCCGGTTCAATGTAGGCAGTCTTTCCAGTAGCTGATTCATCCAGTATCACTCCACTGATCTTTCTTTTTTTACCGGCTTCCACCGGGATAACCAGTCGTCCTTCCCTTACAACAAGTGATTCGTCCTGTCCTACCAGACCGCTCTTTTTGGCTTGTTTAATAATTGAATGGATCCTGCCTGAAGCTTCCTTCTCCTTATTCGCGAGGGTTTTACGGATATGTGCCAGTTCGGGAGATGCTTTATCCCTGATCTTACCTTTGGGAGACATGATCCTGTTTATCCTGTCATGAATTGTAGGAAACACTTTTAAATATTTTCCAAGCTCCCTCAACCTGGGGAAACGTTCATTATCAATATTTGAAAGGTAGTGGTTTACCGATTTTATAGTTTCTAAAGAACGTTTAAGGTTAAAGAGTTGTTCCAAATCGGGATGTGACCCGCTGACACGCATCCTCTTAAGTGTTGGTCTCAGATCGAAATAAAAATCAAGCGGAAACAGTTCCCCGGTTTCAATCAGTTGTATAAACTCATCTGCCTGATCGATCCACAACCTGATTTCTTCAGGTTTTGTTGAGAAACAGATTTTCTCGCTCCTTTCTTTTCCAAGCGGACCGAGGCATTTCTCTATCAGCAGCTCTCTGATCCGGTCGAAGCCAACCTTTTTTTCAAAACTATCAGGGTATATCAATTTTGTTTTTGTATTTAGTGATTATTGTTGCAAAAGTACAAAATTATTTTCAGGTTGATTATGGAAATGGCATGCCACCTGTTGTCCCGGTTGGAAAACATATATCAAATCTCTTCCTGATAATGCAGGAATCAAATTTGCTGACAAATAAAATTTGACTATATTTATATTATCATTTTATTCATAACAATAAAAAATCAACCACTATGAAAAAAAGAATGATCACAAAAATGATTGTATCTCTCCTTTTACTTTTGTTTATGGCTTCATGTGCCGATAAGGTCAAGGAGGAGAAGATACCGGTTACTACCAATTCTGAAACAGCTTTAAAGTTTTACAAGGATGCCATGATTGCTTTTGACAACATTTATCTTCAGGAAGCGCAAAATCTATTAAAAAAAGCCATTAAAGAGGATCCGGATTTTTTTATGGCAAAATTTAACCTGGCTATGTTTTATAAATATTTCGGGAATCAGGAAGAGTTTGAAAAGGCTGTCACTATGATCACTGACTCTGAGGTTGAATTAAGTGATGGTGAAGAGATACTAAAGCAGTTGGTTATTGCTATTCATGAAGATCCCGATAATAATGGAGTGGAATATGGGCTTAAGTTAAAAGAGTTGTATCCTAATGATTACTACTCCTACGTGTATCTTAATTGGTTATACATGATTGATAATAACTGGCAAGGAAGTTTGGAAGTTTGTGAGGAAGCTTTGGAGATTGTCGAAAACAAAGTTCCATTTTACAATGCATTAGGGTACGCATATATGTACCTGGGTCAGATGGAGAAAGCGGAGGAAGCCCTCGATAAATACCTTGAACTGGCACCACTTGATGCTCCAAATCCATATGATTCCAAGGGTGATCTATATATGATGATGGAAGATTATGCCAAAGCCTATGAGGCATTTATGAAAGCAAACGAAATAGATTCAACCTGGAGTTATGAAAAGGCTATGAAGGCGAAGGCATTACTCGACAGCCTGGGAGTGGAGTAATTTCCGGGTTTTTAGGAAGAAATAGTCAGAGCACGAATCTATGTAGGTTTCCGGCGCCACCAGGTAGCCAGTACCGATCCGGAAATGTTCATCCATGGACCGAATATTGCCGGGGCTAATGCTGCACTTGCACTTTTTAGCACACCCATTGCTATGCCGGACGCCATACCGCCATTCTGCATACCTACCTCGAAGCCTACGGTACGGCATGAGGCTTCATCCAGTTTTGCTACCCTGGCACCCCAGTATCCAAAAATATAGCCGATAAAGTTGTGAGTAACCGCCGCGACAATCAGCATTAATCCCACTGTTAAGAGTTGATCCCTGGAACGCGCCGTAATAATAGCAATAATAAAACAGATACCACACATCGATACAACCGGTAGTGCTTTATCCATCCAGTTTTCCGGACCATTTAGAATTTTTTTAACAATGAGCTTCGCTAAAGCAACAATACCGGTCAAAGCAATTCCGATAATTAATCCGGACTTAAGCGTTGCAAGCAGTCCGAGAAAATCTGCCGGTAAAAAAATGATGACTATGGAAAGCAAAATGCCTGCAACTGCGATAAGAACTAAGTATCCGGTTTTATTAAGCCATATTTTCTTACTGTATAGAATTCTGTTAGCGATTAATCCTGCAATGATAGGTATTATAATCATGTTAAATATCGAAAACATCATCTCAACAAAATTGATTGGCACAAGTTTGCCTGCAAGGGTTTTCATTAAAAAAGGTGTCATAACCGGCGACATAAGTGTGGAACAAGAGGTCATTGTTACGGAAAGTGCCACGTTGGCACCTGCAAGATAGGTCATGAGATTAGATGCCACACCACCCGGACATGAACCGATTAAAATGACACCGGCGGCAACTTCCGGTTCAAAACCAAACAGCATGGCAATGCCGTAACCCACAAAGGGCATGATAGTAAACTGTAGAAATATTCCTATGAAAACCGGCCAGGGCATTGTAAATACTCTTCCGAAATCCTTTACATTCAAAGTTGTACCCATACCGAACATGATAATCTGAATCAAAGGAACAATCAGAATTGCTAAATCAAAATTGAACCACGTCCCGAATGCCGAAGGATAAAACATTGAAGCGGCGACAAACGCAAACACCCATATAGTAAATACAAAACTCTTGAAAAACGTATGCCCCATACAATAAAGTGCAAGAGAAGCAAACAGAATAATCACAGGGGGAGCCACCTCAGACCGATAGCCCATGAGAAGCATAACAAGTGTAGTTAAAGCAGCTACTAAAAAAATATATCCAAAAGGTTTATAATTCATATAGTTTCCCCATTTCTTCATGAGGCTTGAAGTTGTAAAGGCACTGATCCAGCGGGGCGCCAAGCACATTTATCTTTTCAATCTCACCCTGTCCATAACCTGCTTCCGTCATAGCAGACAGGTAGAGAACCCTTTTCGGATCAAATCCCATTATTTTAGTGGCGAGTGTATCTGCAGCCAGGGCATCAAGGCTGGCAATAGCTATCCGTGAATTAAATGGTGTACCCCATGCCGGACCATTTCCCTCCATTGCTTCAAAACCATCTATAACCGCCAGATCAGGATATACCTCCCGGGCTATATGAAACATGTTATAATGACAAAGATCCGTTACTGATGTAGGACGGGTATGAAACAGAGCTTTATCATTTTTTGTGTAATCATTAACAGGACACCCCAATAGTACGTTTTTTAAAGATAAGGTAACCAGTACTTTATTGTGGGTTTTCATCTGAGAAGCTGAAATAATATAAACATCAGGATCCAGAAAAGAGGAGATAATTCGTACCGGCAATGGACGATTTTCTTCCCCGAAAACATACCGGTATTGAAAAGGATCCTGATTTAAGTCGACCAATTTTACATTATATTCTTTTTCCAGAGCCAGATATCCATAATTTTCAAAACCATCAAAAGTTTTATGAGCGCCGGATTCTCCAATTATTATTTGCTTTTTATAATGGGGTGTAAAGAAATCCAAAATAGCCCGTATTGCATCTACGTGTGTAACAGCCAGCGGATTATCGGAAACCACTATGTTTGGCTTTATTAAGATCTTTTTATCGCCAATAGTACTTAGAATTTCGTCCTCGATTTTTTTCAACGACTGATATACAATATCGTGCCGGTTATTGCCTTTAATCAAACTTACTTTAGCAGGTTCAGTTACTTTTTTGTATAGCTGGTTAGTTCTGCCTTGTTTTTCATCATTAATGGTATGTGTACCGGCAAAACAAAAATCACTTCCCCCGAGAATAATTCCACCCACTGTTCCCAGACCAATTCCTTTCAGAAAC
>DAOVLD010000167.1 GCA_030631445.1 Bacteroidota bacterium | reverse complement strand
GCCAATTACTCCAAGTAGTGCAATAATTATCTTGACCGGAATGATTTTTATGAATATATAAATAGATAAACCAATCATGACCCACATCATGATAAGCGAAATAATTTTGCTACGTAATGATATTGATCGTGTTTCTCTGAACCTAATCCAAGAAAAATTGATCCAAATAAAACCAAAATATGTTTAATCATGTACTAATTTCTTTTAGTAAATTTGTCTAATTCAGAGTGTAATTCGTCTAACTCGAAGGATTTTATCCGTTAATAGTTTTTTTCGAATGACAGGGTGGAATTTCTCACGAAAAACTTGCCTCACGGAGCTTTTTTTTGTCTATGGTATATCAATCTTTAAAATAAAAATAATTGCACCATTCCTGTAATTACCTCACCTGTTTCATGATCGAGTTCAGATCCGAACATACTATGGGGAATAGAATAAATTAATAAAAGTATCACAGCAGCTAGAATAGTTAAAAAAGGTTTTTCACGTTTCCGGTTTCCTGCAACTGCTATCACCCAGAAAATAAAAGCAACCAGGAGTTTGTTATCTGTGAGGTCCCAACCAAATGGGATTCCTGTCCAATAATCACCAAAAGCATGGAATTGAACCATAGGTCCCAGGATCAATCCTCCCAGGAATAGCAAAGCCAGCGTAATTCTGCCATAGAGCCTTTGTTTAGAATGTTTCATAAATGCTATGATGCCTGAGAAGTTTGACAACAACATAGCCGCAAACATGATGATGATATGAGGTACAAGAATACTTGCCGGAACACTACCTTTAAAACGAATGATCATGGGGTCGTTTTCAAAAAGGTTGAGTTCTTCATTTCTTGTCGAAAGTTTCAGAAAATATTCAAGTTTCCCGGCAGGAGGCTGATGAGGCAGATCCCCTGTTAGTAATTCTCCTTTACGATTTAAAAGGATAACCTGCCAGTTATCCTTTGTCGGATATTTTCTATAGAATAATTCTCCCCGAACATTTTTATCAGCTATCTCCAGTTCAACAGGGCATGTTTCATCGCCACCATGACTCCTTGGTAATTTAATATCATATCTCTTATCATCAAGTGTAATATTAATTTCTTTGGCGTAGGTTGGCCCGGTTTTCCGCTGATAGTATGCAGCTGCAATAGTTATAATAAATGCAAGTAGCCAGTATAATTTTGTATCAGGAGTTTTAGTCATTTATCTAAAGTTGGATTAATAACACCTTTTTTTCATTATCTCTCATTACTTCAACAGTAATAGTTTGTCCTTGCTTTAATTTCTCAAGCCGGTACATATAGTCATATATACTATTTATCGCTTTACCATTGATTGCAATAATAATATCTCCATTCTTCATACCGCCTTTATAAGCCGGACGATCCTTTAACACAAAGTCAGCACGTAGCCCGTTCTTCACCTGTCCGGCAAAATCAGGCATTATCCCAAGTGTCACTCCTTTTTGACGCTTCGTTCGCTGCTGTCCTGTCTTAGGACCGGCTTCCTTGAATACTAACGAAGAATCTCTATTCACCAATTCATATGTAAGATAATATATATAGTCAGATACAGATTTCAGCCCTTCGAAATTAACCTGTTCAATATCATCTTCAGGCATATGAAAATCAAGATGTGGTCCGGTTGAGAAAAAGAAAACAGGAATGTTTTTTCCATAAAAAGAAGCATGATCTGATGGACCGTATCCTTCAGGTGACTTAGCCAGGCTGAAGTTCTTACTGCCTGTAATATTATCAAGAAGTTCGGCGCCTGAAACGGAGGTTGCGGTGCCGCCGATCTGCAATAACTTTTCATTATTCAGCCTGCCAACCATGTCAATGTTTATCATGGCACTAATTTTTTCAATAGGAACAACAGGATTATTCACAAAATACTTTGAACCAAGCAGACCCATTTCTTCTGCACCAAAGGTTGTAAAGATTATACTTCTGCGTAGTGAATCGCGGTTATATGAAAGTTTCTCAGCTATTTCAAGCACTGCTGCAACACCTGATGCATTATCATCTGCGCCATTATGAACAGCAGTAGTATCAGGTTTCCTTGATCCGGTATTGGGGCCTCCCATGCCAAGATGGTCATGGTGTCCACCAATAAGAATATATTCATCTGCCAGGTCAGGATCATTTCCTTTTATCATACTAATTATATTCCGTGTTTTTGATTTATCCTGCAAAACTTCAGATAACCCCCTGACAATTATACCGGTTTCAAATACTTCCGGACTGTATTGTTTATTGAGTTTTTCTTCGAGCTTTTCAATATTTCTTCCTTCTCCTTTTAAAATGTCATCTGCAACATTTCTTGTTATTTGAAATACCGGAATGTCAACAGGGGCTTTTTGTGTTTCAAGATCAACAAGTTTGTCTTTCTGATCAAATTTGGGTCCCGATACGAATAATACACCGGCTGCACCATGATCACTTGCTAGCATTACTTTATCCCTGTCTCCACTGTAAGGGATAAAAGAACTGGTAAGACTGTCAATTTCAGGATCTCCGCGAAGAATGATCAGCCATTTGTCAGTAACATCAATGTCTGAATAATCGTTCCATTTCAGATCTTCATCGTCAATCTCAAAACCATAACCTACAAAAGCAACTTTTGCTTTGGTAATTGCATTCCCGGAGAAAGAAAATGGAGCAAAATCTTTATTCAGTTCTAAAGTAGTATTACTGTATTTAAGTGAGTTATTCTCCCCGGCTTTAATACTGGTAACTATTTCAAAGTATTGCTGTCCCTCTTTAGCCATTATCATAATTCCCATCTCCCTGAATTTTTTTACAAGGTAATCTGCCATAATGCTGTCTTCAGTTGTTCCGGGATACCGGCCTTTAAGAGAGTCTGAAGCCAGAAACCCGATGGTCTCTTGTAGTTCCTCCACGGTTATTTCCGGTTGGTCAATATGGTAACTGGTACAACTAAAATACAGTAAGGAGCTGATTAATAGCGTTGTGAGCAGACATCGATTGATTTTCATAATGTATGATTATTTGGTTTAAAAAAATTATTTGCAAATATAGCAGATTATTGGGGAAATGAATGAATGAATAAATGATTGAATGATTAAATGCATAAATGCATAAATGCTTAAATGATTGCTTTTGCCTGTTTTTTGCCAACCGCCAACTGCCAACTGCTTATTGCTAAATACCAACTGCTCAGATGTCCTTAAGCATAATCTTCATTAATTGTTTTGCAGCTTCTTTTCCTCTTTTATTAATAATATCACGTGGTGTATTATCGCCAACTTCATATGTGATAGATTCCGCTTTTATTTCATTAAGGAACCAGTTTTTTGATACTTGCGAGGTTATACCTGTGGGTTCAGGATTAAAAGAATTATCCGGGAATCGCTTATTTATCGAATTTATCCATTTTAATGTAATTATTTCTTTATCAGGATTAATATTTTTCTCTGAATAATAAAAAATATCTTCCTGTGTAGAGTGAAAATCAATCCCGAAACAAACTCTTGCATTTTGTTTCTTGATTTTCTCAAGTATATATTTCCTGAAAGCAAATGTTTCAGGTTGATGAAAATGCCGCCAGTCACGGTTCAGGTCAATACCTCCGGCATTATGCCGCCAATGACCGTTATCAACACCATCAGGGTTCATCATAGGTACAACAATTGTTTCAAACTTTTTCCTGAATTTTCTTGCGAGACGAGTGTTTTCAGAAATAGATTCAACAAAAGCTATCATTTCCTTATACCCTGTTAACTCGGGTGGATGTTGCCTGCCAAGAATTACAAGCAGGTTCTTTCCATCCGATTCGGAAATGGATAACCCGTAAAGCGGTTTTTCCAGTGTGCTGTAACCAATTGTATGTCTGCTTATAAATTGTTTTCTTGCCATTTTGTCTACCCATCGTTTACATTCATCAGAAGCAATATTCTCCTGAGCAGATATCCTGATAGTATCATGCTTTAGATGGATCCTGAACAGGGCTGATGTATCGCCGGGTTCTGAAAAATAATCAGAGGAATCAACAGGGGCCCAATGTTCACTGTCACTGCTTAGTTTAGGATAATATCTGTGTCTGCCGTGTTTATAACTTAGTTTAAGATATATGGATTGGTCAGTTTCTGACCACATACGAAAAGCATACCAGGGACTCATATTAACAGGATGATTTTCGGGGAGGATTTGTACTTGTATTGTACTGTCATTAATCATGAACATGTCGTTCAGTCTGGCACCGGGAAACATATTATCTGCACTAATACCTGTCTCAGGGAACCGGAATATTTGTTTTACCTGGTATTCGATCGGTTTTGATCGGGTATCGACCAAATCGGAAGAGTCAACAATGTCAGGCCATGGAACATTAACCGGTTGACTATAAGAGAATAGAAAACCAAAATTTAATAAGAGAAAAGTTATTATTTTTATGGAATTCATTTTTTAAGTGTTAAGAGTGAATAATGTTTTATATTTTTGAGTTTAAGATACAAAATTTAGAACATAACTTCGCAAATTAATTAAAAAGGTTAATACTATTCAAATGAAACGGTTATTGAATAAGGCTGAGGCTGAATAATTTGAAAATTCTGATACATTAATATATACTAAAATGAAACATTTATTATCAGTTTTTTTGCTACTCATTTCTATTACAGGATTTTCACAAGACCCACTGGTTTTAGAATTGTCGGAATGTATTGAGAAAGCATTGAGCAACCACCCAAAGTACCGGGATAGTGTTTATATAACTGAAATAAGCAGATTGAAGATGCAAAATGTCCGAACAGGCTTTTATCCGCGGGTTGATATGAATGCT